>JANMIV010000180.1:0-45900 GCA_031375995.1 Bacteroidota bacterium | reverse complement strand
GCAGCTGGATTATTAGCCGTAGTTGTTTCTCCTGGTGTGCTTGGCATTGCCGCAAATGGTCCAGGATTTGTACCAACGGTGCTTGGTGCAGCCGTTACTGGTATATTAATCAATGTACTATTTGTAGGACTTGTCGTTGATAAAGGTCCTGGATTAGTACAAGTTACAGTTTGACCGCTTGTTGTACAAGTGTTACCGTTTGTAACAAAAGGACCCGCTGGTGCACTTGTGCCTGTTGGCAATGTGATTGTCGTTGTGATTACACCTGTTGTAGGTGCAGTACCAATATTCGTTACCGTTACTGGAACTGTACTTGGCTGTCCTGCTACCAAAGAAGGCGAAGGTTGTCCAATACTCGTAATCAAATCTGCTGCTGCTGGTGGAGCGCATAAAATACCCGTGTTGTTGTAATTGGCACGATACTCTTGATTGCCCGTAGAAACTGGCGCAAAGTAATTTTCAAAGTCATTACCTGCCATACCTGCTACGTTACTGTCTGGATCACGTGGTGTTGTGCCTTCGTCAGCATTTCGGTACAAACGAACACCTGCAACACAACCACCCGTTAAGGTAAATTTGTAAATCAGTTGTTCTTGATTTGCCGTAAAATTGAAAATTGGAAATGTACCATTGGTCGTAATACTATGAAAATCAACTCCTAATGAAGGAATTGGATTGTACATTTGCGTATTATCTGCCCAAGGCCCGCCTGCTACGCTGGTCACAGTAATAGGTGCATCTACATAAGATGCAGGGGTCATTATGGTTAATTGAGAACCACCGCCAACGGAAAACGAACCACTTTGAGTTGGTTTTCCATATACTTCATATTCACTTGTGGTTGTATTATATTTTAGAGTAAAATCAACTTGCTGTTGTGCAAACAATGAATTTCCCATAAATAATAACATTACCCAAAGTATTAATTGATGTAGAGTTATTTTTTTCATTATTAAAAATGTTAATGATTATAAAATTCTTTTTTTCATTCATTTGAATACTTTTCTGTTAGCAATTTTTTTTATAAAAATTAAAAAATCAATCACTAACAGAAAAAGTATTTCAAAAAATAGTTAAACTATTGCACAACAACTTTATGGAAGTTGCTCTAAGAAATTATTGTAATTATTTGATAATGTGGCATTTAATCCAAATGTCTGAATGAGTTGTTGGATTAAGATACGATCATTACCTGAACCATCGTATTTCGCTTTTCCGTCCATATTCACGTCGCCTGAGAAATACCCAATAGCGTTGTTGAATACATAAGAACCGCTTGTATTTACTGTATGACCTAAAACATTGGTTGCAATCATTTGTCGGTCAGTGCTTGCGCCGTCGTACTTTGCACGAGTATCTGAGTTGCAGTTACCTGCCCAAAGTGCTTTTACTGCACCAATCGTTGCACGCTCGTAACCGTCATAACCTGCATTATTGAATACCTGTGCATTGGTCATCGTTGTAAAATCAACGATTGCTGTTTGCGCTGTACTTAATGCTACTGTTGATGCAGTCATTGCGCCCAAGTGGTTGCGGTGTTTGATTGCTACAAAATAACTACCTGCGTTTATACCACTGATAAGCAATGGTTGTCCGTCGGCTGCTACTACATCTCCATCACGTTGAACGAGTGCTGAAATAGTTCTCACTACTGTTGAAGGAGAAGCACTATTACGTAATTCGATGAATACCCAATCTACGATAGCATCGCTTGTACCTGCGTTTGCACTCAATACTGCCGCAATTGTTGTTGCAGTTGTACTTTCTGCTACTTTCGTGAAGCGAGTATGTAAGCTAACATCATAAGGCGAAGTCAATGGAATAAGGTTTTGAGTACGTAAATTATCACGCATTAAACCGTCCGTTGTGCCTAACATTGCACCTTGTAACATCATTTTTACATTTAAAGCGTAAGCTGGCGGTGCTGCAATTGGCGTTGGAACAATCGTTACATTGGTATTATTAACTGTATTCGTTTCGCCTGCAACTGTTGATACGTTACCGTTTAGCAATACATACTGCCCTGCTGTACCTGCATTTGGCGTAAGCCTAATGTCAAATGTAGTAGATGCTGCTGATGCAATTCCTGCAAAATTAGGTGTTGCACAAGTCAGTGTTGTTCCCGAAGCATTACAAGTCCAACCATTTGTCACGTAAGACGCAAGGCTTGTTGTGTTGTTTGGAATACTGATGGTTACGACCACTTGACCTGTTGCCGTTGCTGTTCCAATGTTTGCAACAGTAACTGGAATACTCGAAAGCACTGTTTCTGCTAATGCTGGGCTTGGCGAACCGAAACTTAAAGCTAAGTCTGGTTTTACAGCCGCTACAATGGCAGGTAGTGTGAGAGAACCTCCGTTGTTACCTGTTGTTGTTTCACCTGGTACAGATGGCGACGTTCCTGAAAGCGTAGGTGTTTGACCTGCTGTTCCTGCGCTTGGCGTTACTGGTAAATTGAACGTTGTTGTACCTGTTGTTGCAGGAAGTCCTGCTGTATTAGGATTAGAACAACTTACTGTCTGTGCCGAAGTCGTACAAGTCCAACCATTGTTTGTAAAGGTTGAAGGTGTCGTCAAGCCATTTGGTAACATTGAAGTAAAGGTCAATGGTCCCGTTGCTGGTGCATTACCGATATTAGCCAATGTAATTGGAATGTTTGATTGCACGCCTTCTGTCAATACTGGGCTTGGTGTGCCAATTGTCGTTGTCATATCTGGTCTTGCTGCGGCAACAATTGCGCTTGTTGCGGTTGATGAAGCGGTGTTGTTTGTTGTTACCGTTTCATTGATTGCTGCTGCTACTGTACCTGATACTGTTGGTGTTTGACCTGCTGATCCTGCTGCTGGTGTTACTGGTAAATTAAACGTTGTTGTACCTGTTGTTGCAGGAAGTCCTGCTGCATTAGGCGTAGAACAATTTACAGTTTGACCCGAAGTAGAACAAGTCCAACCGTTGTTTGTAAAGGTTGGTGCTGTTGAAAGACCATTTGGCAATGTTGTACTGAATGACAATGTCCCTGTTGCTGCTGCATTTCCAATATTATTGAGCGTCACAGGAATATTAGAAGTCGTACCTTCTGTCAAAGTTGGTATTGCTCCGATTACTGTTTGTACATCTGGACGAGCCATTGCTACAATTGGTGTTGTTGGTGTCATTGAACCACTATTATTTGTAGTGGTCGTTTCATTCGTTACTGGTGGTGTATTACCCGAAATACTTGGTGTTTGACCTGCCGAACCAACCAATGGTGTTACAGGTATTTCAAACATTGTCGTACCTGTTGTTGCAGGAAGTCCTGTTGTATTGGGATTTGTACAATTCACTGTTTGACCCGTAGTAGAACAAGTCCAACCATTATTGGTAAAAGTCAAAGGCGAAGTCAAACCATTCGGCAATGTTGTGCTGAATGATAAAGGACCCGTCGCTAGACCATTTCCAATATTTGCAAGAGTTACAGGAACAAGCGATGTTGTACCTTCTGTAAATCCTGGTGCTGGTTGTCCGATTGTCGTTAAGATATCTGGACGAGCCATTGCTACTACTGGATTTGTAGGTGTCATTGAGCCACTGTTATTAGCTGTCGAAGTTTCGTTCGGTGCTGGTGCTGAATTACCTGTCAGTGTAGGTGTTTGACCTGCCGTTCCTGCTGCTGGTGTAACTGGAATAGTAAATGTTGTTGTACCTGTTGTTGCAGGAAGTCCTGCTGCATTAGGGTTCGTACAATTCACTGATTGACCCGAAGTAGAACACGTCCAACCGTTGTTTGTAAAGGTTGGTGGTGTCGTCATTCCATTTGGCAAAGACATACTGAACGTCAGTGGTCCTGTTACTGGTGCATTACCAATATTCGCAAGTGTTACTGGAATATTAGAAGTAACGCCTTCTGTCAAATCTGGTGCTGGTTGTCCGATTGTAGTAGTCAAATCTGGTCTTGCCAATGGAGCAATTGCGCCTGTTGGTGTCATTGACGTTGTATTGTTCGTCGTTGCCGTTTCATTTACTACTGGCGATGCTGCACCCGTAAGTGTAGGTGTTTGACCTGCTGTACCAACACTTGGTGTAATCGGAATATTGAAGTTCGTTGTACCTGTTGTTGCAGGAAGTCCTGCTGTATTAGGATTAGAACAACTTACTGTTTGACCCGAAGTATTACAAGTCCAACCATTTTCTGTAAAAGTTAATGGTGCGGTAATGCCATTTGGCAAATTGGTACTGAAAGTCAATGCGCCTGTTGCTGGTGCTGTACCTATGTTATTCAACATTACAGGAATATTAGAAGGAGAACCTTCTACCAAAGGCGTTGAAGGCTGACCAATAACAGTTTGCACATCTGGACGATTTGCTGGTTGTATTGATTGCGCTGCCGTTGAAGCCCCTGTATTGTTATTAGTTACTAATTCATTTAAAACTTGATTTACTAAACCTGTTACGGTTGGTGTCGTTCCTGCTGAACCAACTGCTGGCGTTACTGGAATGTCAAATGGAACTGCTGCATTTGGTGCTACTCCTGCTGTATTAGGGTTGCTACAACTTACGGTTTGACCCGAAGTGTTACAAGTCCAACCATTTTGAGTGAAGGTAGCTGGTGCAGACAATCCGTTTGGAAGGTTCGTAGAGAATGTCAATACACCCGCTGCTGCACCATTTCCAATATTAGAAACGGTAACTGGTATCAATGATGTAGTGCCTTCTGTCAATGTAGGAATTGTACCAATAACTGTCAATAAATCTGGTCTTGTACCTGTTTGAACAGGGTTGTTTGCCGTCATTGTTGCACCATTGTTATTGACAATATTCTCATTGGTTACTGCTGGAATAGCACCCGATATACTCAATATTTTACCAAGAGAACCTGCTGCTGGTACTACTGGTACATCAAATTGTACAGAAGTATTGATTGCGATAGTTGCTGTATTCTGTGAAGAACACGAAATATTGACACCTGCTGTTGTACAAGTCCAAGCACCACTTGTGAAAGTTGGAGGAGCTGACAATTCCGTAGGCAATGTAATATTTACATTGATTGGTCCTGTTGCTGCACCATTTCCTTGGTTGGTAACTGTAAATTGAACAACACTTTGTAATCCTTCTGTTAATACTGGGCTTGGTTGTGAAATTAATAAAATCACATCTGGCAAACCTGGGCCTACTGGCGTTGGTGCAGTTGGTGTACCGCCGCCTGGGTTAGAAGGTCCTGCCGCTGTTGCTGCCGTTGTACCTGATTTGTAAGGACCGCCTGGCATACCGCCACCGCTTGTCCATGCCAAGTTAGCAGTATTACTTGCTTGTGTTGGATTGACTTGTAATGGGAACGAAGTGGTATTGCCTGTTGCAATTACCTCTAAACTCGTACATCTTACGATGTCATTACCTGCTGCATCAACACCTGTTTTTACACAAGTCCAATCTGTATTACCACCCGAAACGTATTTTAATCCGTTTTTCAAGGTATCTAAAATAGTCACTAAACCTGAGGTAGAAACTCCACCTGCATTCGTGATTTGGAAGTTATAAGTAAATGGTTGGTTTTGGTTAAATGGACCTGCGCCAACTATTTTAGCCGTTTGTAAATCTGGTACTGGTACTACTGATGTGGTCGGGCTTGTGCCTGTTGGACCACCACCTGTTGGGTTATTGATGCTACCTGCTGTGCTTGGTGTAGAACCTGACTTGTAAGGACCGCCTGGCATACCACCACCGTTTGTCCAAGTCATATTGGTTATATTTGTAGCCATAGTAGGTTTTACATTCAATGTGTAAAAAACAGTTTGATTTACTGCAATTGCGTTTGAGTAAGTGCAAACCACAACATCGTTGCCGTATAAATCAATACCTGTTTTTGCACAAGTCCAATCTGTACCTGCAAAACCATTGTATTTTAAACCTGTTTTTAAAGTATCTCTTACGGTAACTGTACCACCCGAATTAGAGCCGCCCGAATTTGTTACTTTGATGGTATAATCAAATGGAACAAACTGAGTGATAGCTGTTGCAGGCGCTTCTTTTACGGTTATCAGATTGGGTACTGCTGTTACGTTGTTTGTAGTTGAACCTCCGCCCATTGGGTTAGTAGGATTTCCACTACCCATAGTTGTTGGTGCTGTTCTATAAGGACCGCCTGGCATACCGCCGCCATTTACATAAGCAATATTACTTGTTGTGCCACCTGTTGTAGATTTTACATTAAGCGGGAAAGAAGATGTTGCTGTTGGTACAATAGCAGTTGAAGAAGTACATTCTACGATTTGGTTTCCGCTAATGTCAGTACCTGTCACGGCACAAGTCCATGATGCGCTACCGCCTGAAACGAATACTAAACCGTTTTTCAAAGTATCTTTTATCGTAATTACGCCTGCTGTTGCTGCTGCACCGTCGTTGAAGACATTAAATGTATAAGCAAAAGGAATAAACTGTTGTACTGCTACACTTGGTGCTACCTTAGCCGTTTTTAAAATTGGTACTGGTGTTACTACTGTTGGAGAAGTTGGAGAGCCACCACCTGAATTGATAGGGCTTCCTGCTGTTCCTGGTGTTCCACCTGTTTTGTAAGGCCCGTTTGGCATACCGCCGCCATTTACCCAAGCAAGATTAGTGATACTCCCTGACAATGTTGGTTTTACACGAATAGTATAAGTGCTTGTACCGCCTGTCAAAGTGAGTGGATTGTATGCTGCAATCGGAGTAGAAGTTTGACATTGAACAACGTCGTTTCCACTTAAATCTTGACCTACCAACGAACACGTCCAATCAGGAGAACCTGCTGTCATAGACATATATTTTAAACCACTTTTCAACGTATCTCTTACTGTCAATAAACCACTTGTTGCTGCTGAACCTTTGTTTTCTAAATCAAATTTATAATCAAAAGGCATAAATTGCTCAATGGTTGATGACAATGCCGCTTTTACAGTCGTGATACTTGGTATCGGACTTGCTGTATTAGGCGTTGGCACTAGTGCGTTAGGCGTTGGGTTAAGTGCATTTCCTGCTGTCGTCGAAACTGGACTTGTAGGATATGGACCACCTGGAATTCCGCCACCGTTAACATAAGCTATATTAGAGAGTGCCGCTGCTTTTGTTGCTTTTACTGTTAGATTTAAAATATCATTATCTCCGTTGGCATTGATAACGTTACTAGTGATACATTCTAAGATTTGATTGCCATTGGCATCAGCACCTGTTACTGTACAACTCCAACCTGCACTACCTGTTGATTGGTAGATTAAGCCGTTGCGTAGCGTATCTAAAATTGTAATTGCACCTGTTGTATTTGCTGCACCATTGTTGGTAACATTAAAGATGTAATCAAAATCTTGGAACTGTGTAATAGGCGTACCTGGACCAACTTTGGTTGTTACCAAAATAGGTTTTGGAACTACTGGCAATACACCAGGGTTATTGCCCACACCTGTCGGATCACCGTCTGTTGGGTTTTGAACACTACCTGCTGTACTTGTTGTAGGACCTGATTTGTAAGGACCACCTGGCATACCGCCACCGCTTGTCCAAGTCATGTTACTGATATTGGTTGCTTGTGTTGGTAAAACCGTCAAAATAACACCTGATGTACCTGTATTTGCCACAAGTGATATATTTGAAGTACAAACCACTACGTCGTTTCCACTTAAATCAATACCTGTTTTTGTACAAGTCCAATCCGTACCTGTATAAGAAACGTATTTCAAGCCATTTTTCAAGGTATCTCTTACTGTAATTGCACCTGACGTAGCTACACTACCCGTGTTATTTACAGTAATAGTATAGTCAAATTTCGTACCTTGTGAAACTGGCGTTGTTGGTGCTACTTTTGTTGTTACCAAATTAGGTATCGGCGTTACATTTGAAGTAGTCGCTGCTCCTGCATTTGGATTTTGAGGTGTACCTGCCGAAGACTCGTTGGTACTTGATTTGTAAGGACCACCAGTCATACCACCGCCACTTGTGCGAGAAGTATTTGAGATAGCGCCTCCCAATGTAGGATTGACACGAAGCCCTGCTAAAACACTTGTACTTGGTGCTAAGGTAGCATAAATAGTACATTCTACTACATCATCTCCTGAGGCTGTTGTTCCTAAAAAAGCACAAGTCCATGCACCTGAGTAGCTGATATATTTCAAACCATTTTTCAACGTATCACGAACAATCGTATTGGCTGTTGTTGCTACTGTTCCATTGTTTTTAATTGTAAATGAATAATTAAATGGAACAAATTGAGAAATTGTAGCTGGTGCTGTTTTAACTGTTGCGATATTAGGAATGATTGTTCCTGCAAAAGTATAAACGTTATACGTATTTGGAACAAGTGTTGCATCTGTTTTGATTGAACCACTTGTAAGATTAGAACCTGCAATAATAGTAGAAGCGATACGCTCCCATTTGCCTGTCGTTGCGTTCCAACCTGCAATACTTAAATTATTGACATTCGAGGTTGATAATCCTGAAATGTTACTTGCTGCATTCCAAGTCAAAGTAATTTCTGCTGGATCTGTACCATTGATATCCCAATATTCTTTGTCAGAAACAGAGAATAAATTGGTCACACGCTGATTGGTTGGGAATGGCCCGCCTAGTGGTGCAGTTGGGAAAAAACCTCCGCCTCCTGCTGCTAACTTAGATGTTACACCAATATTAGGGTCTGCGCCAAAATAAGCAACTTCCATTTGTGATGGACAAGCTGCCGCCCAATTTACAATCGCTGGACGATAAGAACCATTATCTCCAACAGGGAAAGTTACGTTTGCTCCACCTGTTTTTCTCACATAACCATCAATAAAGTTGGCATTACTTGCATTCAAAGGCATTGCTGCTGCTTTGAATAAGTATGCACCTACACTACCAGGATTACGGTCTGTACCTAAAATACCCGTTGCTGATGCGCCAAAATCTACTGAATTTGATACTGCATTTACATTACCTGCTGTGACGTAAGCACCTGCTGGCATTGCACCTACGACACTTGTCGTTCCGAAACATGGACCAGGAGGCGGACTGTAAATACAGAATTTCAATGCTGGACTTGCTACTCCACTTGTGAGTGTACCTGCCCATGAAGTTGTACCTGTCCAACCCGAAGGAAGTGTAGTTGTAGCATCTGTTAAAGTATTATTATTGTCTAAAATAATCGTGTATGAACCATCAGGAATATTACTAAACGTAAAACCTCCACTTGCTACGGCTGCTGCTTGTACGACTGCACCTGATTGGATTAATTTTGCAAAAAGCGGAGAAGGAAGACCTGTTGCGCTTTCTGCACCATCTAAGGTACAGTTACCTGCTGTTCCACCACCTGCACCATCATCATGTAATACTGTATTTGCTGCCGCTGTTACTGTGAACGTTGGTAAGCTGTAATACATACATAATTTCAATGCTGGATTTGTAAATGGCGTTGTTGCCGTTACATCTCCTGTCCAAGTGTTGGCTGTCCAATTGGCTGGTATGTTAGAGATTGCATCGGTATAAGAATTGTTGTTGTCAATAATCATTGAATAACCAGTTCCTACTGAAACGGCAGTCATTGTAAATCCACCATTGGCATCAATTGGCTCTACTTTTAGAACTGTTCCTGCTTTTATCAATTTTGCAAATAAGCCCGAAGGAATACCTGCTGCGGTTTCAGTACCATCTTTTGTACAGTTATTGGCTGTACCACCACCTGCACCATTGTCATTAAATACCGTACCTGCTCCTGCTACGATTGTAACTTGTGCTGGTACATTGCTGATACAGAAGGTCAAAGTTGGTGTAAATAAACCACTTGCAGAGTTACCTGTAAGGCTGCTTGTACCTGCCCAACCCGAAGGAAGCGTAGAAGTAATGTCAGATAAAGTAGTATTATCATCTAAAATTACAGTATAAGCACCATCATTTACGGCTGTAAATGAATATGTTCCCGAATTTACGGCTACTGCTTGTGCTACAACTGTTGCACCCGAAGCGATTAATTTTGCATAAAGTCCCGTTGGTAAACCTGTTGCGCCTTCTGTACCATCTTTGGTACAATTGCCTGGCGTTCCTCCACCTGCACCACCATCATTGAAGACTGTACCTGCAAGGCTTGGTAGGTTTTGTACCAATGTTTTTACTTTATTAGATGTAAATTGTTTGTAAGAATAAAATTCTGCATCAGCACCTAAACCTGTTTTTGCAGTAAAATTATTTGACAAGGTATCGTTTACAACTGGGTTAGTGCCTAATTTTGCTTTTACCTTAATTGTAATAGTTGCACCTGCTGCCACAGCTAAATCTCTGACATCAAGCGTACCTGTTGTTGCATAAGTATTCACGACTGTACCTGTACTTGCAGAAGCTGGTGTGAACACCAATGGATCAGCTGTGTAAGTTGCGTCACCTTCTAAGAAGTCCTGTACTTGCGCATTAACCGTTGCTGCACCATTGTTTTTAACAGATAATGTGTATTCTATTGTGCCATTCTGAGGCGAAGATGTTTTATTAACTGATTTTGTCAATGTCAAATTCGCTACCTGAGGTGCTGCAATAATCGTTACTGGTGTAGCATTTGCTGCACCTGCGATACTTGGCTCATCAGATTGATAAGTATTGCCATTGACTGTAAATGAAGCCTGATTATTTTGTACCCCTGTTGTAGAAGCTACTGCTTCTGCATACATATAAGATGTACCCGTTGGAACAACTAAACTTGTCAAATTCAAGTTTGCTGACCCACCATAAGCACTTGTAGAACCGATAGTCATGGTCGTTGCCAATGTACTATCTTTCCATACCATACCCGAAGGTAAAGCATCTGTAAAACTCACAACTTTGTCTGTACAGTTGAAGTTTTTAAATGTAAATTTGTAGGTAAATGCTTCTCCTGCACGAGCTGTTTTAGGAGAAACTTCTTTGAATAAATATACATTGTCTGGCGTAACCACTTCTGGTTCTGGTGCTTTACATTGTATATCCAAACCACCAATAGCGATGTCATTGAACACTTTGAAACTAAATAAGTTATCTTTTGTGTGTTCTACATAAATCTCATCTACTGGGCTATCAAAGTTCACATACATATCGCCTAACACTGTCCAATCCCAAGGATAGATAGAACCTTTGCCTTGATTTGGTTGTGTAATGGTAACGTTTGTATAAAGTTTGTTGGTCGATAATTTAGGATTAACGATTGAACCGCCTAATTTTCCATAGACTTTCACGTTATCCTTGCCCCACCACCAACCGTCGATGTCTTTGATTTTGAAACTTACACCATTTGCTGGCATTGCTACATTCGTCGCATCTACTAATTTAATTTTAGTAGTAATGGTCGAAGTTGGATTACCATCGTAACGAGGAATATACAAGTGATTACCGTAGTTCACTGGATAATATCCTGTTGTTGGATTTGGTGTCAATGGTGGATTGTATGCTGGTGTATTACCATATAAAATCTTGTTGCTGCTGTCGTCAATTGATACTTGCGCATTTAAGCCGTCGCCTAAGTTGTAAGACTTAGAACGAGTACCCCAATACCACCAATTGAATGGTGCAAATGACAACCAATTCAAATCTTTACTTCCACCAATACAAGCGTTTGCAGGAGGTGTTTGTACACCAATGTAACGAATATATTGCGTACCAGTAAAGTCGTAATTCGTTTCAAATTGTCCCGAAGTACTATTAAATCTTGCAGGAATATTGGCAATAACGCCTGTAAATGCAGCATCAGTTGAAACTTGCATAAATACTTGTGTGCTTGCTCCGTTAAAGTCAGGCGATAAATCAGTACTTACTTTAACACTTTCTACTGTACCCGTTTCTACAAATTTCCAAATTCTATTTGTTCCCTTGTCAGGTCCTGCTGGCGTACAAGCACCACCTGGCACAAGTGTAGTCACACCTGCCAAACCATTGTCGCCAACCATTAAGAAGTTAGCATCAACTGCTACTCCGCCTGTATGTGCTATATTCGTTGCTGCTATTTGATCATCAACACCAAGTGTTATTTTTCCAGTAGCGTTTGTTGATTTTGATTGTCTTTGGTGTAATGCCGAAGCATCATCACGACCAATACCAAATACGTTGTTATGGAAAGCACTATTAGCTGTTTTATTCCAAATGATAGTGCTATTAGAAGACAAATAATCAATCGCTAAGGTTGTACCATTTTTGATTGCTAAGTAAGAATTAACACGGTCTTGCTCATTTTGTGTTAAAGTACGTTTGTACCAAATTGCTTCCATGATGTCACCTGGAAACGCTCCATTCAAATCCCAAGTACCATAACCCAATACCAAGTCATCGCCTAAGTTATGCCAATGCCCTACGTGGTTAAAGTTTTGGTAAGTACCATCTTTACCAATACGCATGGTCGCATCATTTACAGCATTTTGTGTCGCATTGTAAGAAATAACCGTATTTTGACCACCTGTTACAACACTTGTATGTGTTCCACTTGTAACAGTTTCCCAATATTTATAAAAATATGGTTTGCCAGCAGAGAGAGAAAAACCTGGTTCTGCTGCATAAAGTGCATCATTATCTATACCAATAATACGACCTGAACCCGAACCACTCGAAGGTTTTACTGCCGAAAATACAGAGAATGGTGTACGTGTTTGTACGCCATAACTATCATCTGCGGTCAGTGACGTATTATTATCTTTGAAATATTTTGTAGTACTAAAACCAGTTGTATAGGGGTTAAAGTTGTGTGCAGCATCAGCCGCAGACAATGACCAAGCACCAACTGCTTCAATTGCGTTGCCAAACTTAGAGTGGTCTTTCCATGCTGTACCAATTGTACCTGCATCATCAGATTTTACCCAAAAATCTGTATTCACAACACCACCTGGACCAACTAACATTGCTCCAAACGTATAATAATCTCCATTCGCAAAATCAATCGTTGCCGTTAAGTATTCTACACCACCGATTGTTTCCACAGTCATTGGTAATAACTCATCTGTTGTTGCAATAGAAGCGTCTGTACTGCGGATTAAGTGATGATTAATACCACCAAAATCACTTTTAGCAACCGCTACTTTTACTGTACCTGCTATACCTGTTTCTTGAATTTTCCAAACACGTGTCATTCGGTTATTCATACCGCTAATGACAAATGCAGTACCGAAACTTGCTACTGCTGCATCAGAGCCAGACATTTCAAAAGATTTGTCATCCAATACCACTGTATTTGTAGCGTTTGTACCTGCAAAACCTATTGTTGAAATAATTGGTTGGAAACCACCATTTGTAGCATTAGATTGTTTTTGGCTCAAACCTTGACAATCATCACGACCAATACCAAAAACATTGTTGTGGTAAGCTGTATTTGCTGTTTTATCCCAAATTTTTGTATTGTCTCCTGCCAAATAATCGTGTGCCAAAGTAGTACCATATTTGATAGCCAAATACGTTTCCACACGCTCTTTTTCTTGTGTCGTTAAATTTCTTCCATATAAAAATAGCTCAGAAATATTACCAGTCCAGTTCTCTACTGCACCATAACCTCCGATAGAAAATTGACCATCAGATGGCGCACCATTACCAACAAGAGTTGCATCTGTTGTAGCATCGTAAAAATCTGTTCCATCTAAACGTAACCCACTACCTGCATTGGCACCACCATTCCAATAATAACCCAATTGGTGTACTTTATTGGCTGTTAATTTTGTAGGGTGGTCAATACGCACAGGAGCAGAGCCGTTCATCCACATAATTTGCTCATTTACCAATGTACCCATGTGAGGATTATCGATACCCAAATCAGCAAAATTTTCGTATCCTGCATTGAGTTCATTTGTACCGGAACCAAACAAAGAGCCAGAGCTTGTAGTGCTCATAAAACGGCTTGCTGTATATTCTAAGTGATCACTTGTACCATCAAATTTAAGTGTAGGATTAAAGTTGTTTGCTGCACTTGCCGCTTGATAAAGAGGTTGATTCGCAACCACTGTTTGTTTAGCATGAAAACCATTCACAGCATCATTCCATTGGCTTATTGATGTTGCTGATGTTGCAAAATCATTGGCTTTATACCAAGTTTTCAAGTCCGCTGCTACACAACCTGGCACTGTTAAGTATGCGCCAAAAGTATAGTAATCGCCGTTTGTAAAATCAATCGTAGCGGTGTAATACTCAACACCACCAATAGTCTCAGAAACCATTACTATTTTGGTATCGCTGTTGTCGAACGTCGCATCTAAACTGCGTAATAAATTAATATTTGTAGCATTTCCTGAAAACTCTGTTTTTTCTATCGCTACTTTTACTGTACCTACTGTACCTGTTTCTTGGATTTTCCAGATACGGGTAATGCGGTGTGTCATACCAGCGAAGGCATAAGATGCTCCAAAGCTTGTAGCACCTGCATCAGAGCCAGATATTTCAAATGACTTACTGCCAGTTAAATCTGTTGCGTTTGTTGCATTTGTTGCTGCAAAACCTGTTGTAGAGATTACTGGTTGAAAACCTCCATTTGCTGACTTTGATTGTTTTTGATTTAGACCTTGACAATCGTCTTTTCCAATGCCTATTATATTGTTATTAAAACCTGTATTTGTAGTGACATTCCATACCACTGAGCCATCACCCGAAAGGTAATTCGTAGCCACGGTTTGGTCTAAGGTAATACCATATTTGATAGCCAAATAAGATTGTACTCTTTGATGTTCAGCAGCAGAAATTGTACTGGGAAATACCATCGCTTCTGCATAGTATGTACCACCACTACGACCACCATCTTCTGGACCACCATCAGGATCAGCTGTTAAAATAAAAGTTCTAAGATTATTGGCAGAAAGTGCCGCACCTGTATTACCAGCGCGACCATTGATGCTATTGGTTACACCTGTACCCGCACTTGCCCATTGCCATCCTGTAATATATGGCTTGTCAAGGGTGTAAGAAATTGGATTAGTAACACCAGCATTTGCGCCTTGCCAAATATACGGAGCAGCATTATCACTCATCAAAGAGTTTTCCTGAGCCACGCCAATACCTACTGTTTGAGATAAAGTAGTAGCAGCCGAAAAGGAAACATGAGATTTCCAAGTCGTAATATCGCCCAATTTATTAACGTAATAAACTACCCATTTGGTAGGACTAGCAGGTAAGGCATTTAGCATACCCATACCAGATGTTGCATTTGCGAATACAGAAGGATTAAAATTAAATGTTTTTTCATCAAAAGTAGGACTTGTCGTCTGATTAGCGATTGAACTTGTACCAGAACCTGTTCCACCTGTTACATTTCCACCTACACTACCTAAATTTGTCCAAGACGTCACTTGTGCGCCCTGTGTTGCGGTACTTATACCCTGATTAGCTTTTATCCAAACTGTTGGAGCTACTGAAGTACAACCAGGAGCAAGTCCACTGAATGGAGGAGCCCAGTGATAAACATCTAATGCACTTTGTCGATAGTTGATAACCGTAGCACCAGCTGCGGGCATCGTTGTAGCGATACAAAGCACATAATTGGTATTAGGCGTAAGCCCTGTCCATTCAGGATTAAGTGTTCCGCTATTGCCTCCATTAGCAGTTGTGGGAGGTATTGCCGTTCCACAAGCATTGGAGGCCAAAGTAAGTGTCGCCATTCTCGAGGAGGCTATTGCAGAAAGTCCATCAGGAATATTATCCACATTAGCATCTGTACCACGTACTAAGATAGTTTGCACGATACCTAATGTTCCATGCGCTCCTGAGTTTAATGTGTAGCATTGCGTAAATGTTCCGTCACCTGCTTTAAAAGGCGTAGCAGTATAATTAGCTTTTTGAAGTGCAGTAAAAGTTCCTGAAGGCTGTACGCCTGCTGCTGCCTTAACACCCAAATCACTTACAGGGCAAGTAGCTGAACTACATAAAGGACCGCAAGTCGTGGGCATTGCTGGACACTCATAAGCAGCTATATTTTCGCTTGTAAAATCTATTGAAATTGAAACTGCTCCGTTAGCTGTACCAGCGGCAAAGTTATCTATATATATCAAATAATATTCTCCTGCGAGAACATCCATTGACTTAACATTACGAGACGTCGGAAATAGGAGTGTTCCTGCTCCTACTGATGTCGCAGTAGTTGAATTTGTTAAGGTAAAACCTTTACCAGCCGAATAGTTACATCTTGCAGGTGCAAGTCCTGCTACTGACCTAATAGCAGTAGCACCAGCAGCGACCGAAGTAAAAGGTCCCCAAACTGCACCATCAATATCTGCCATTGCGCCAGTACTCGTGATACCATCAACTTTAAAAGCCATCTTGCCGCTTGTTGTTACTTTTACATAGTACCAGTTAGAGCCAATCTCTCCTGTTACAAGGCAACCTTTACTCGTTGCAGAAGGTAAGTCATTCGTTCCTATTGTGGCAGTAGCAGAAGGCTCGGGCCAAATACCATTGCATATCTGAACAGCTTGTGCTGCATCAACAGCTTGTGCATAAATCTTTGAAGCATTCCCCAAACACGCTGCCATGACCATCGTCAGCAACACCGCTTTGCGGATACTGACTAAATGAGAAAGGTGTTTGATAGTTGGTATAATAACCAACAACAAAAGCCCTGCGAACAGAGCGAGTGTGAAGCTATCTGCAATATCGGTGGTAGTACCTGCATTGAGGTAGCTTTTTGCTATTGCCACAAATGAAAATAAAAGCAAAAAAGCAACGCTCCATAATGCAATCATTCCCTTTGGGATAGCTGTTATTTTGTTTAAAATGTAATTATTTTTCATTTACAAAAATTTGTGATTTGTAAGAATTAGTATTAATTGAAGATGGGAGGCGGTAAGTAGTTAATAATTAATAATGAATAATCAAAAGTATAAGTATTTAGTAGTCAATACATTATGACTATAATTTGCTATGAGTATTAATATTTAGTCAGAAGCATAAATGGGAATGGCTCGTATAAAACGAGCTATAAAGGCTAAAATAGGAATGTGAATGTAATTGAAAAGCGGATTGGAACGTTTTTGCTCCTCTATAAAAGGGACGTTACTTGGCGTTAGGGGACGCTTTGTATTAAGCCTATTTCTAAGCAATACATTACATATCAGAAACCACGTTAAAGTGCTTATCACTGACACATAATTGATATTATTTGTCGAATTTTCTATCATCAATTTAAGTCTATTTTTTCTTGATTAAAAAAATAGTATTCCTTTGCTTACTACCAGATTTTGATAATAAGCAAAGGAATGACTATTGCAAAAGTGCTGTTAAGGCACTTGCAGGATATTTTTTTGAAAAAATGATACTAAAAAAGAAAGTGGCTCTTGACTCAGAGCAAAAGATGTGTTACCTTTGTGGGAAATATCAATACCTTGAAGTATGATTTTTAAAATATAAAATTCCTTTTGTTAGCGCAAAGGGAATTTTTTTTGATATTTCTCAAAATGAATTTCACTTCTTTGCATTAGTTTTAGGAGGGATAATCGCTAATGACTTTTTCTTTTGTTTGGCAAAGTTATGACTAATAAAATGACTTGCTACTAAAAAAAAATATTATTATTGAAATTTTGTGACGTCATTTTTAAGTATTTTTATATAAAAAATTTACAAAAAAAGCTGTAAAAAGTTACCCGTTTACAGCTTACAAAAATATGTATGATTTAATTAAATATTATAAAAATTATATTGTCTAATTATTTATTAATCAACATATTAACAGTATAAATGACTATTTTTATATAAAATTAAAATGTAAAATTTTTACTGAAAACAGTCTTTGTATATAAAAAAATAATATAAGAAAATGATATAATTAAATATTTTTTTAGTCTAAAAAAATTTATCAAAGTTGTGACTAAATTCTACTTATTTTTTTCAATTTTTTTTATAAGAATAATAAACTTCTTGCCTTATTTAACCTTGTTGCACTATTCTTATTGCTGAAAAATTAACGGCATACTACCCTACCCTATTTATTATTGTAAAGTTGTTTCTACCAAACGCCAGACAAATGTTTTCATATCTGTCCTATCTTGTATCACTTTGGTTTTTAATTTTATAAAAACGCTTTCGGGTAAGTCCACAGATACCCGTATCATGCGCTCATCTGATGCTGGTGGATTAGGTTTACGACCACGTTTTGCAGATTCTACTGATACAGGCGAGACGATTTTATCTTCTTTTACAGTTGATTTTAGTTCTATTACAGGCTTTATTTTTGCTATTTTTTCCTTTTTCGGAGCTTTTTTTTGTTCTATAATAGGCATTATTTTTTCCTTATCGTGAATTTTTTTAGTCATTTCTTCAATATTTTCTACACTAAAAGACGGTGTTGGATTACCTAATGTCTTGCCTAATTCAAATTTTTTAGCCATAATTTTATTATTTTTTGGATTGATAAATTAGTTTTTTAGCGTTTTAGAAATGCTAAAATCTCCTTTGTAAGGCTTTCAATTTCTATTTTTGCCTTATCATCTTTCATTTCAACGGTGCTATTTCCTGTAATTGTAGCTTCTCGATAGGCTACACGATTGGTCAATTTGGTATTTAAAACTGGTATATTTAGACCTGCGACAGCGTTCACAACTTCTCTATCGAGCGTCGTTCTGTCATTATAACGGTTGATTAAAACGGCTAATTCGACCTTGCCGCCATAACTTTCTTTGGTCACTTTTGCCTCTTTGTAACGCTCCAAAAAGTTCTCCAAAGCCCATAAATCGCCTCCTCCTGGGAGGATTGGAACGATTACCAACTCAGATAAAATGATGATTCTGGTCGTTAATTCGGTCAAAGCGGGTGTACCATCGATGATAACGACCTCGTAATTTTGTTTTAGAGCCAATATTTCTTGCGAAACCTTGTCTGGGTTGATTGCGAAGACAGGAACGCTTAAATCGTCTGTGGAGCGCAAGGAAGCCCATTTTGAAGATGTTCTTTGTTCGGTATCTGTGTCGGCTATGCAAATGGACAAACCTTTTTGTGCTAAACAGACTGCTAAATTTTGTGCGACGGTGGATTTCCCTACACCGCCTTTTAAATTGCTAATTGCTACGATTGACATAATTACGTAATTATGTAATTATATAATTACGTAATTACGTAATTACAGAATGTAAGTTTCAAAAAATTTATTTTTTTAATAAATTAAAAACAATTCGTAATTACATAATTACGTAATTACGTAATTATAAAATTGAAAAAATAGTTGTTTGATTTACATAATTACGTAATTAAATAATTAGGTAATTATATGAGTGCAAAAGTACATAATTATTTAATTATATACTACTATAATTAGGTAATTATTTAATTATATACTTATTAAAAAAACTTAGTGTATCTTATTTTGCCATTAAACGAAGTTCTGCAAAATCCATTTTTACTAACGCTGATTTTAAAATCAAATCGAATTTAAGACAAAATTTAAGTTATTCGTTTTGATAAAAATGAAAAGCAACTAATTTGGGACAAAAAAATATACATTTTTTTCACGTAATATATTGATAATCAGTTATTTATGAGCGTATTTTGGAAAAAATAAAAATAAAGCTTATTTTTATTTTTTTTAAAACTTAAAAAATGGCTTCGTTTTTGCCACAGAAACTCTTCAAAATAGCGAAAAGCAACCAATTTAGGACAAATTTTTAATAAAAAAACAACAGCAAAAAACCTTTTGTTGTTGTTTTCTTTTCTTTTAATATTCTTTTAATATCTTTTACGCCCTTGTAACACATTGATAATCAGTAAGTTACAAGTCGAAAAGCAACCAATTTGGGACTCAAAGGCAACCAATTTGGGAAAATAGGGCAACCAATTTAGGACTCAAAGGCAACCAATTTGGGAAAATAGGGCAACCAATTTAGGACAAAAACGTATAAAAAATGAAAAGCAACTAATTTAGGAAAAAGTTGTCCTAAATCAGTTGCTTTTCAAAAAAAATACTTAGTTTTGTGCTTACTTTTATTCCTAAAAACTTTTACTCCCTAACTTTCTTAATCTTTCGATGAAAAAAATAAAAGCGACCAAGAAAAATCGAATGACCCTTATCAAAAAATCGAATGATTTGATAGAGGCTCGGTATATGTTTGACCTTTGGGAAACTCGTTTTTTTCTTGCTATTTTGAGCCTGATACACAAAGACGACAAGGAATTGCACGTGTATCGCATTCGCTTCAAAGACGTGATAAAAACATTTGATTTGAAGTCTAATAGCTCTTATGATTTGTTGCGTGAAGCTGCAAAAAGTATCATGGATAGGAAGGTGGCGGTGGCTTACGAAAAAGATGGTGCGACCCGTGAAATTTTATATCACATCATCAGAAAGGTAGATTATTTGAAAGAAGATAAAGATTTGAAAGTAGGGGAGAAGCATGAGTATATCGATGTGGTGGTAGAAGAAGAAATGAAGCCTTTTTTGTTGGAATTGCAAAAGAATTTTACGGCTTATGATTTGCGAAATGTGGTACAACTTGGTGTTTATCCAATCCGTATATATGAGCTTTTAAAACAATATGAAAATATTGGAAAACGGACATTGAAGATTGACGAGATGAAAAAAATGTTTGAATTGACCTCGCAATATCCAAGATTTTCTAATTTTTATCAAAAAATAATACAACCTGCCGTAAAGGAAATAAACGAGCATACTGATCTCAAAATTATAGATATTTTGAAGATCAAAGAGGACAGGAATGTGGTTGCTTTACAGTTTTTTTTCAAGAAAAAAGAAGAGGAAGAACTTCGCAAATTGCATAAAGATACTGTACTGCCGAAGAAAAAAACTGCTGTAAATCTTTTTAGCGATTTTTCAGAAAATGAAAATAGGGTAGGAGAGGAGCTTCCGATTTTTGAAGAAATAGAAGGTGATGAAAATGAATTAGATAATCTTTTTAACAAGTATCAAAATATAGTGCTGACGAGTTTTGGTGTGTCGGCTTCTGTATTTTTAAAATCTTTAGAAAACAAAACGGAAGAAGCTATTTTAAAAGCAATTCGGATTACAGAGCAAGCGAAAAAAACAGGCGAAGTGAAGAATTTGGCAGGTTTTTTTATAGAGGCATTGCGCCAAGGTTTTACGAATGAAAAGGAAGAAAAAAGATTAGCACAGCTAAAAAAAGCAGAACAAGTTACGCAAATAGAACTTCTCAAATCAGAACGTGTGCAAGCCATAAATGATAAAATAAGAGAACTCACGGCAGCTGACCCCAATGTCACTTTGCGAGCAATTGCGTTTGTAAAGCAAAGCAAAGCAGGGAAGTTTCGTTTGAAAACAATGAAAATCGAAACGCCTGAAATTGAGCATTTTAGAACTGACGCTATTCTGAGAGATTTTGTAAAAGAGGCAATTATGGAATTGTATGCGGACGATTTCAAGGAAATTTTTATACGCTATGACACTTTTTTGAGGTAAAAATAAAATTACTTTAATTATTTTTTCTTTTAAAGAAAATTATATTTGAGTAAAAACAAAACTATGCAAGAGAACACAAGTATTACGCTTTTTGAGGACAAAAAAATAAGACGTTGTTACGATGAAAAAAACGACATTTGGTATTTTTCAATCGTAGATATTGTTGGCGCATTGACGGATTCTGTTAATCCAACGGACTATCTCAAAAAGTTGCGCAAACGTGATGCAGCGTTAGGGGAGTACGTAGGGACAAATTGTCCCCAGGTAGAAATGGAAACTTCCACAGGCAAAAAACGCAAAATTTTAGGTGGCAATGCACAAGATATTTTGCGTGTGGTACAGTCTATTCCTTCGCCAAAGGCAGAACCTTTTAAGATTTGGTTAGCGAAAGTAGGTTATGAGCGCATACAAGAAATCGCTGATCCTGCACAAAGTTTAGACCGTGCGAGAGAGAATTGGCAAAAGCTCGGGCGCGGCGAAAAATGGATTCAGCAGCGCATGACAGGACAAGAAACCCGCAATAAACTGACGGATTATTGGAAAGAAAATGGCGTAGAAAAATCAGAAGAATTTGCTTTTTTGACTAATATTATTCATCAAGAATGGACTGGTCTTTCTGTCAAAAAACACAAAGAACTAAAAGCATTGAAATCTCAAAATTTGCGGGATCACATGAGCGAAGCGGAATTGATTTTTACGGCTTTAGCGGAGCTTTCTACTCGTCAGATTGCGGAAGTAGAAAATGCACAAGGTATGATTGAAAATGCTCAAGCAGGTCAAAAAGGTGGCACAATTGCTAAAAATGCTCGTCTTGCTTTGGAGGAAAAAACGGGGCAAAAAGTAATAAGTGGAGATAATTTTTTGCCGCCAAATACTGGAAAACTGGGTATTTGATTTTTTGAGCGAAGCGAATTTTAATTGTCAAATATTCAACACTATTTAACATAACTATAATTATTAGGATAAATAAAAATATAATTTATGCTTAAAATAGAGCGTGCTTTTTCAACATTTTAACCAGCCTGTAATGCTCAATCGAGTTTTGTTTGCAAGTAAAACTTCATGTTCGAGTTCGTCGCTTTTAAAAAATACACACTTTCCATTCATAGGCGAAATTAACTGTGGTATTTCCGCTTGATAAATACACAACTCGCCGCCATCTCCGATTTTCCAATCCAAATTAAGGTACATAATCATAGAAAAAGCACGGCTTTTATTGTTGCGAAATTGGTCGAGATGTTTTTTATAAAAACTCCCTTTCTCGTACATAGTGTAGTGAAATTCGTAGCCTGTAATGCCTGTAAAACAAGTTCTGTTGAGGTAAAGGACGAACTCGTCCATGAGGTCAAAAAAGGAGTTTTCGTGGATATTCTCGTGCGCTCTATCCAACCAATAAATCTTATCACTGCGCAAAAGTTTGTCGTGCGTAAGCAGATTATCGTTTCCGATACCAGCAGAACGCATCTGTTCGTCAGCATAAAGGGTTAGTAAATTTTGTTTGAGATGGGCGGCTAAAAGGTCATTTAAAAATGTTTCTGAGATGCCTACTTTATTTTCTAAAAAGCTATCAATAAGACTATCGAAGGTATTTTGCAACAGAAATGGTTTAAAAATTGGCATAAAACCAATATTTCTGTAAGGTAAGGTTTATTGTTGAGAGTATTGTGATTTCTATTTTTATACCTCGCTAAAATAAAAAAGGCAGCCATACACATTTGTATGACTGCCTAATCTTGACTAAATTGATGCTCTTAAAGAACTTACAAAGTTCCTTATCTTTTAATTTCTACAAACCCATTTCTTGGCTCTTGCCCTTTGATTTCTAAACGATAGAAATAAGTGCCATCTGGTAAATCTTTACCGTCATAAGTGCCTCTCCATGAGTTTTTGTATCCTTCGATATGATAAACTTCATTGCCCCAACGGTTGTAAATCGTCAATGTATTGTCTGGGTAAAACTCAATTGCTTTTATCGTGAACACATCATTTTGACCATCGCCGTTAGGAGAAAATCCGTTATATACTTTTATGTATTTATCTACAACTTCCTCTTCTTTTATTTTTTCACGTACCAAAACACGGATTTCAGCTGTATCGCAAATACCGTATTCGTCGCACATGGTGTACATCGTACGTTTTTCACCGACGTGCATACCTGTTACCATTACCATAGATGCTGCGCCACGAAGTGTACCACGGAACTCGGCTGAATTGCTCAATCCGTCTATTTCGTGTTGTTCCATAGTGCATTTTATACCTACTAATTCTGTAGTTGCAATATCCACGCCTTCTATATCGCCTTCGTCAAGTATAACATTGAAGGTTTGAGGAGTAGTACAAGCAAACTGTATGCGCATCGTATCTTGGTAAGGTTTTGTTTTGTGTGCCAAAACAATTTCGTGCTTACCCATGCCGCTTACCATTAGTTTTATACCTTTTGGAATAGAGAATGAACTTGCTTGCATAATCCATTTTACACCCAAATTAGTATTGCCAATTGTAAGGTCGCCGTAACGTTTTTTATCAAAATTCTCGTTGTAAATTTTCTCGTCCAAAGCATTTATTTTCCAACCGCCGTTGCTGTCGTATTGGTTCATTTTAGCCGCCAAATCATCTAAGTTAGCAAAGCTAAATATCACTTTCTGACCAGCAACTGTCCAATCTTGAACACTCAAAGGAACGTTTATCAAACCAGCAAGAGAGTATTCTCCATGTGATTGCATCACGCAAGGCTGAATTTTATTGGCATAAGGCTGTCCGTTTTCAAGCAATTTGTACTCTGTTACGAAAGTTGCAAAATCAAAATCTAAACAATATTCGTTTTGCGGATTTCCACAAGCTACTTGACGAATTTCGCCTTTTTTAGCAAATGCTAAACCTGTAAACGTACAACCGTCTTTTATGATTACGTTAAAAATTGCAGTACAACCATTGGCATCTGTTGCCGTTACGCTGTATGTTCCTTTGTCCAAATCTAAACGAGTATCTCCGATAACACCATCTGCCCATTTGTAGGTGTAGTTGCTTGGCGTTATTTTCGCCTTGCCGTCTTTACCCGCACATGAAGCTGCATAAGTTACTGGAACTGGTGTTACACTAATGGTACAAGGGCCAGCGTTGTCTTTTTTAATCGTAATGACTTGTGTAGCAGTTGTTTTGTTGCCACATTGGTCGGTTGCTGTCCAAGTGCGTGTGATGATATTTCCATTTTTGGTTTCTGCAAAAACAGCTTTTACACCTGTATCACACTTATCCGTTGCTGTCACATTTGCAGCAGCAGGAACAACATCTTTTTCGCCAATTGTTGTGCTCGCAGGAACGCCTGACAAAGTTGGAGCTTGTGTATCACGAACCACGATGTACAACCAAGTTTGCGACTTATTGCCACACTCGTCTGTTGCTATCCAACCGCAATACATTTTTACCAAAAATCCATCTTTGCTGCATTCTTTGCTCACGACTGCCAAACCGTCTTCCATTTTAATGCTTGGATTCGGGTCACAATTGTCTTTTGCCGTAGCGTGCATTTCTTTTAAAACTTCTTCAAAACCACATTCCATATAGACGGTTTCGCCGTCTTTTTTACCTACCAATAAAGGATGGATAAAAGTCAGAACTGGTGCTTGAACATCTTTATAACCTGCATCAACATTGTCTAACAATTGGTTTGCTGCTACGTTAATTGTTGTTTTTCCAGAAGCATCTACATCGCTATCGTTTGCGTCATCGTTGCCTTGATTTTGTTTTGCAAAATCAAAACCTGTTGCTTTTTCAAAAGTAATCGAGTACGCACCAGCTTCTACGTTTGTAAAGTTGTATAAACCTGTTGCGTTTGTTATAGCGTTTTGAGTTGTACCTGTACTTGAAGTCAAGGTCACTTTCACGTTTGCTAAACCTTTGTTTGCACCTTTGATGCCGCTATCGCTACAAGATTTGAATGTTTTTCCAGAGATAGAACCTTTTCCGCCTGTGTTATCGTTTTCGCAAGCGAGAACAATTACACTCTTGTAATCTTGCTCACAACCTGACGATTTTACTTTTATCGTGTAAGAACCTGGCGCAAGATTCATAAATGCGTTGAGGTGCTGATACGTTTTTCCACCATCAATACTGTATTCTAAATCGCCTTGGCAAACTGCATCAATGATGATTACACCATTGTTTTTAGGACACCAAGGTTGTACAGTCAATACGTTGTTGATGGTCGGGCAAGTGCTTAAACAAGCGTTCAAGTCCATAATCATTTCGCCGTATTTGATGTCTATACAAGCCGAAGTTCCCGATTGGTCAAACTTACCACCTTGGATAATTTGTCCCGAAGCACCTACGATTTGTATTTTATACTTACCTGTTTTTAAGCCATCAAAAATATAATTTCCGTTGGCATCAGTTTTTCCAAAAGCAAATGCTACACCTGTTGTAGAGTTACAATCGTAGATTTTTACATCCATACCGCTTACTCCTGCTTGTGTTTTGCAGTCCTTGATAGTACCTGAAATAATAGCACAAGATACTGGAAGGTTGTTGGTCGCAATCAATACTTTTTCGTCTTTTTCTAAAGTAAATGACAAGAAATATTTGTTTGCTGCACAAGATTTATTTGCAATGTAACCGTTGTTTGCTACTGAACCTAAGTGAATTGTACCGTTTACAGCGCCGTCTTTGTCATACACAGCATCGCCATCTTTTCCTTTTGGATTAAATGAACCTGCTTCTGGCAAACAAGTTGTACTTAATGGATAACCGTTCGGGTGTACGTAAGTAAATGTATAATTTCCACTTACACCGTTGGTAAATACTTGATACATACCTGTCGAACCATCCAATAAAATACCATTGGCATCTGTTGAGAAAAATACATCTCCACCTGCTGGTGCAGAAACCAATTTGAGCTTTCCACCTGTGATTATTTTACCTGTTTTTTCACAATAAATATAACCGCTTGGGTCAAAATTATCGAGTAAAATATCTTCAAAATCACTGTCATCTTCATCGTCGCTTGGGTTATTTTTACCATTTTCGTTGATAACATTGTCCTTTTCGTTGTCGTTGCCTTTTATCATGTCTGGCGTAGAGTCGATATCCGTTACAGGATTGCCATTTACGTCTTTCATTGATTTTATCTCCGCAACGTTTTTCAAAGAAGTATTTGGGCTACCATATACTAATTGAACTGCCATATTCAGCACTACACTTTGACCAGCTGCAATGGTAGAAGAAATGGTATTTATTACCATATCTGTGCTTGTTTGGACCCAACCATTGTTACCTGCTGGAGAAAGTTGCATTCCTTGTGGCAAATAATCCACTACTTGTACATCTTTCACAGGATTTCCACCTTGATTGATAACTGTAATTTCGTAGTTTACAATATCGCCCAAACGTACTAAACCTGATTGACCTGCTGCTAATTTTTTGCTTAAAGCCAAATCGTAGATACACATCGTAATCGGGTTTTGTGTGTAATTTACAACACAAGTACCGTTAAAATTGCGAACTGCTACATTGTAAGTACCTGGTGCAAGACCTGTAAATACATTATTGGTTGTCCAAGTTGTACCACCGTTGATGCTATATTCCAAAGGAGAAACACCGCCCGAAGCTAAAATCGTAATGCTACGGTTGTTGTTTGCACAATCTGAAACGACATTTACAGCGTTAATGACAGGTATATTGTTCGTTAAAACAACATTTGGATAAGAGCTTTCGCAAGAACCATTGCCGTTTTTAACCTTTATCTGATACGTACCTGCTGCCAAATTTGTAAATAAATTACTTGTTTGGTAGCTTAGTCCATTGTTGATACTGTACTGCAAAGCTCCTGAACCACCGTTTGCGGTGATGTTGATAGAGCCATTTGGCGTTGTACAATTTGTAGGATTTACAGCTGTTGCATTTGTAATATTTGGTGCGCTTGCTGGTGTTAAATCTACTGGATTGCTTGCGTAACTTACAGCACATTGAGAACCTGCATTACGTATTTTTACCGCATAAGAACCTGAGGCTAAGCCACTAAATATATTTGACGCTTGCCAAGTATTTCCATCATTTATGCTGTACTCCAAGCCTGTGCCTGTTGCGTTTACGGTAATAGAACCATTCGCATTAGTACAAGTTGAAGGTTGATTTACATTAATTGTAAAATTACTTGCAGGTGGCGTTACGACTGTTACTGTCACAGAAGCTATTGATGTACAACCTGCGCCTGTCGAAGTAACCGTATAAACTGTTGTTGCGTTTGGCGTAGCTGTTACACTTGCGACACTTGTCGCATTTAATCCTGCTGCTGGCGACCATGAGAATGTACCATTTCCACCTGTTGCTGCTAATACGGTGCTTGAACCAGCACAAATAGTAACGTTTGGAGAAATTGTAATCGTTGGGCAAGCCTTCAAACAAGCTGTTCTTTCTTGACAACCTGCGTAGTCTAAGACAAAACAAGGCGTATTTCCTTGATTATCAATACCTACTGTTTGTCCACTTGCGTTTGTTGCATAGCTATAACCATTTGCTAAAGTAAATTTCAATTTATAGTTCCCTGCCAATAAACCGCTAAATTTATACTTACCTCCGTTTGAAGTAACGGCTGTTTGTAATAAGGCGTTTGTTGTACAACTGTATAGTTCTACGGTAACACCGTTTATGCCTGGCTCGCCTGCTGTTGGTGCGCCATCGCCATTGGTATCTGCACAAACTGTTGCTGTTACGCAAGCACAAGAAACAGGAATATTATTATGAGAAATAATAGTTGTTTCGTTTGCATTGAAAGTAAATGACAAATAATAAGGGTTTGCCACAGGTGCTTTATTTGATAAAGTATCTGCTTGCTCCAAAGAACCTAAAACTACGATGTTATTTGCTATACCGTCTTTATCAATTGCTGTATTGTCTGTACCTGCTGGATTAAATGAACCTGCTTGTGGCAATACCATCGTACTCAATGTATAGCCGTTTGGATTTACATAAGTAATGTTGTAATTACCAGGAACACCGTTTGTAAAGAATTGATAAACACCATTACGACCATCAATTGGAATACCATTGTTATCAGTTGCAAAGTAAATTGCTCCACCTACTGGTGCAGTAAGCAATTGAATTTTACCACCTTTCATCAGTGTACCTGCTTTGTCACAATAAATGTAACCATGCGGATCATAATCATCTAATTTGAAAGGTGCTGGATCTTCATCATCTTCATCTACGATACCTTTATCGTCTATTGCATCATCTACTTCTTTATCGTTACCTTTTGTATCATCAGGAGTAGAGTCTCCATCTTGACGGAATACGCCCGCTTCATCTTTTGCTCCTGCTATTTCGGCAACATTTGTTAATTTTGCAAAAGCACCACCAAACATAATTCTTAACTTAATTTGAACTACTGCGCTATCGCCTGGTTGAATAGTTTGCGTAATAATTTTCTTTGCTTTTAAAGGCAATGAAGGATCAAAAATCGTATTTGAGTTCACGGTTGTGCCTGCTACTTGTGGCAACATCGACCAACCATTTTGATCTTTCGGACTTAATACTGTACCTTTTGGTAAATAATCTACTACTTCTATATCTTTTGCCGCTACTGCACCTTGGTTAAATATTTTAATTGTAAAATCAATATCACGACCTAAACGAGTTACGCTATCTGCTTTATTGGTAAGCGTTTTACGCAATGCTAAGTCAAATTCACAAGATTTTACAGGATTTGGTCCGTAAGTCTGCGTACAAGTACCATTGGCATTTCTAATTTTTACGTAGTAATACCCTGGCGCAAGACCACCGAATACATTATTTGTTGTCCAAGTTGCACCATTGTCAATAGAGTATTGTAAAGGGCTAATACCACCCGAAGCCAATACTGTAATTTTAGCATTTGGAATAGAGCAATCTGACGGTTTTGTCAAAATAGCTGTTACCAAAGCTGGTGTTGCAGGTTTTTTAATTTCTGCAGGAATAAATAAAGTAGAGCAAGAACCATCGTTGTTGCGAACTACAATATCATAATATCGAGCTGCTAAACCTGTAAAAGTATTTGAACTTTGGAACGTTACACCACCGTCAATAGAGTATTTATTTAACGCTCCTGTTGTAGCACCGAATGTTGCGGTGATTTCAAGTTTTCCGTCATTTGCAGCGCAATCACTTACATTTGTAATAGTTACATTTGTAATTTGTGGAGAAATTGGCCCTGGCGTTAAAATTGTAAGTGCGCTGTAAGACACTGGACAAGTACCATTTGCATTTCTAACTTTTATCGTGTAAGAACCTGCTGCTAAGTTGTTGAAAGTATTGTTTGTAGTCCAATTGATACCGTCAATAGTGTACATTACGCCAGCGTTAGGCGTTGCTGTAATTGTAATTGAACCATCATTTTTACCACAACCTGTTGGGTTTATTTTTGCAACATTATTAATAACAGTTAGGTTATTAGGTTGTAAAACTGTTACAGGTGCTGAGGTCGCAATACAAGTTGTACCTAAATCACGAACACGAACAGTATATGTTCCTGCCACTAAATTCATTAAGAAATTAGAAGCCGACCAATTTGTACCATCGATGCTGTATTCTAATCCCAAAGCGGAACTTGACGATGCGCCTACGATAATTTTACCGTCATTGCCGTTGCAGTCAGAAACTGCTGTTGGAATTGTAGCATTAATTATTGGTGCTACTGGTGCTGTAATACTCACAGCTGGATAAGTAACTGGACACGTGCCACCTACATTTCTAACTAAAATATTATAAGTACCTGTTGATAAACCTGTAAAGGTATTTGAACTTTGATAGTTTGAACCGTTGATACTGTATTCTAATCCGTTACCTGATGTAGCAGAAGTTGCTGTAATTTTTATTTCGCCATTATTACCACTACAAGTAGTAGGATTTTTAGACAAAACACTTATAATACTTGGTGCAGGAGGTGCTGCAATATTTACTAAACCTGCGTATTGAACAGGACAATTGCTTCCTGCATTACGAACAGCAACAGTATATGCTCCTGCTGTAAGATTTGTAAATGAACCACTTGCTTGCCAAGTTGTACCGTTTATACTGTATTCAAAAGTACCTGTTCCACCCGTTGCTGCGACGGTAATTGAACCCGTGTTTAGTCCACAAGCCAAAGGATCTACCTGTGTTACGCTTACGAAAGTTGGTTTTGTAGGCTCTTTTACTTCTACTGCTGTTGGATAAATTTGCTCACATTTGCCGTCCGCATTTTTTACTTTAATAATATATGAGCCTGCGGCTAAATTATTAAATACGTTGCTGCTTGTCCAGTTTGCACCGTTGTCAATGCTGTACAATCCTCCATTTCCTGAGCTAAATGTAGCTGTTATTGAAATAGAGCCATTGTTTACGCCACAGTTGCTTGTAGGTACTGCATTTACTGCCGTAATATTGGCAGCAATTGGCGAAGAAACTACCATATTTGGAATAACTGCTGGACAATTTCCTGCCAAGTCAGTTACTTTTATATTGTAAGTTCCTGCGGTCAAACCTGAGAAATATTGTGACAATTGGTAAGTAGCGCCATTGTCAATACTGTATTTGAATTGTGCAACACTACCTGCAATTTGAATGGTAATAGAACCATTTGCTAAATTACAGTCTGTTACATCTGTTTTTTGAACTGCTGTAATAACTGGTGCTCCTGTACCATTGAGTACAATTGGATTTGCTGAGTAAGGCGTTTCACAAGTACCATCAGCATTACGAATGTAAGCTGTATAAGCTCCTGCTGGCAAATTATTGAATACATTTGCCGTTTGCCAGTGAATATTATCAATAGAATATTGTGCTCCTCCAACTCCTGCTGTAATTGTTATCGTACCGTTTGATGCGATACAAGTTGTAGGGTCTGTCTTAGCAACATTGCTGATTGATATGCCGTTAGGTGCTACTAAAACAGTTGCATTATTAGCCGTTTTTACACAAGAAGTATTCAAATTACGTACACGAACTGTGTATGAACCTGCTGCTAAACCTGTAAAATCTTTGCTATCTTGCCAAGTAATACCGTCTAAGCTATATTGTAATGGTGCTGTACCGTCGTTTGCAATTACGGATATTTTTCCGTCATTAACACAAGATGTTGGGTTTGTACTAACAACGACCACAATACGAGGTGCGCTTGGTGCGGTTATTTTTACAGGACTGTAAGTTACAGGACAAGCTGCGCTTGCGCCAGAACCTTTTACTACAATAGGATAAGTACCAGCAGCGATGTTATTAAAGACATTGCTACCTTGGAAATTTAAACCTCCGTCTATAGAATACGATGCACCTGCTGCTCCCGAAGGGAAAGTTGCGTTTATCGTAATTGTACCATTTGTTAAGTTACATTCTGTTGGATTGGTAGTTGTTACGCTGCTTATCGTTGGTGCTGATACAGAAGACAACACAATTGGTGTTGCTGCTGCTGTCGTACAAGTATTATTTGCATTTTGAATAAATACCGTATAAGTACCTGATGCGAGATTAGCAAAAGTTCCTGTATTTTGGTAGTTTATACCATCAATAGAAAATAACGCTCCTACACTTCCCGACGCTACAATTTGTCCATTATTTTGACCACAAGTTGCACTTGTTGGTGTAATGTTATTGATAGTTGGTGCGTTTAAAGTGTTGATTGCAGTAGATGTTGAGTTTGTGAAAACACAATTTGAGCCTACATTTCGTACACGAACGGTATAATTTCCTGCTGCTACACTTGTAAATGTAGAAGAAGTTTGCCAAGTTGTACCATTTAAGCTGTATTCGTAAGGAGCTGTTCCGCCTATTACATTTGTTACTGTAATGGTTGCGTCGTTTTTGTTACAATCAGACATTTGCGCTGTTGCTACTGCAATTGCAGTTGGCGTTGTGCTGCCTGAAATAACAACTTGTCCGCCGCTACTTGTACAAGAAGCTGCATCACGTACCAAAATCGTATAAGTTCCTGCGCTTAAATTTGCAAAAACGTTTGACGCTTGATAACTTGTTCCATTATTGATAGAATATTCTAACGTAGAGTTAGCTGTTGCTGTAATTGTAATTTTACCGTCTGTACCGTTACAAACTGTTGCTTGTTCGGTTAAAATAGCTAAAACAGTTGGTGCTTTCGGTGCAGTTAAAGCAATAGGATTTCCTACATAAGCCACAGCACAAGCGATAGGCGTGCCTACACTACGTACCATTACATTGTAAGAGCCTTGCGCTACATTGCTGAATGTTTTGCTTGCTTGCCAAGTCAAACCATTGTCTATAGAATATTCCCAATTGCCTGTATTTGAAGTATTTACAACGATTGTACCGTTTGTAATACTACAACCTGAAATTCCAAAGTTCACATCAACCGTACCAAAAGTTGGTACTGCTGGACTTCCAACATTGATAACTGTACTTTCTGATTTACAATTTGTATTTCTGGTACGTACTGTTACGATGTAGTTTCCTGCTGCTACGTTAGTAAATGTAGTAGCTGTTTGCCAAGAAAGTCCGTTATTGATGCTGTATTCGTAATTTACACCTATTGGTGCGCTTACTGTAATCGTACCATTTTGCATAGCACAATTTGTCACAGGCGTTGCAGATGCTACTGGCGTTTGTGGCGCAGTTGGGCCTGTCAAAGTTGCTGTTGTTGTCGTTTGGCAAAGACCTGACGCATCAGTTACTGTGATGCTGTAATTTCCTGCTGCTAAGTTGGTAAAAATATTTGAAATTTGATAAGCGTTTGCGCTACTGATTTTGTATTGCAACTGCCCTACTCCACCATTTGCTAAAACAGTTATTTTTCCATTATTTAAAATATTACAATCGTCAGAATTTACGACCAATGTGGTTGCAATCTGAGGACCTCCCGTGGCATTTAATACTACTTGTGAAGGATTTGTTACTAAGCAAGTACCGTTTGCGTTACGAATTTGGACGGTATAAGAGCCTGCTCCTAAACCACTAAAAATACCTGTATTTTGCCAAACAATACCATTTAAAGAGTATTGCACATTTTGACTTGGCGAAGCTGTAACCGTTATAGAACCATTTGTACCTCCGCAAGAAGATGGATTGGTTGAATTTACGTTTGTAATACTTGGTGCTGTTGGTGCTACCAAAACACTTGGCGTACTTGCACTTGTAACACAAGTTGCGCTGCCTGCTGCACGAACTCTTACGATGTAGCTGCCTGCTGCCAAACCTGTAAATACATTTGACGTTTGCCAAGAAGTACCGTTTGTGCTGTATTCCAAACCTCCATTTCCTGTTGCTAAAACAGTCAAAGTACCGTCGTTAAGGTTACAAGCTGTTGGATTTGAAGTTATTGCAGCTACTAAATTTGGTGTAGTAGGTGCTATCAAAGTAATTGGGCTTAATACTGCTGAACAAGTTCCATTGCTGTTGCTTGCTACAATATTATATGTACCTGCTGCTAAATTATTGAAAATATTAGACGCTTGGTAAGTTTGACCACCATTGATTGAGTATTGCAAAGGTGCAGTTCCTCCATTCGCATTGATTACGATTTGACCACTATTTGAACCACAAGTAACTGAATTTGTAACTGTTACGTTTGAAATATTCGAACCACCTGTTTGTGAAACTGTTGCAGTAGAAACACCCTGTGTTTGGCACGTTCCGTTGGTGTTTCTTGCAAAAACAGTATAAGTTCCTGCAGCTACATTGCTAAATAAAGTTGCTGTTTGCCACTGAATTCCGTTGATAGAATATTCTGCTCCCGAAGAAGCCGTTGCACTTACTGTAACAGAACCGTTTGTTTGACCGCAAGTTGCAGGTGTCGTAGTAGCTGTTACATTGCTTGGTGCAGATGGTTGAACTAAAACCGTTGCTGCTGTATTTGTATATTCACAAGAGCCATTTGAGTTGCGTACTTTTACACTGTAAGACCCTGCGGCTACATTTGAAAATACGTTGCTCGATTGCCATTGTGAACCATTGATAGAATATTGTAAAGGAGCTACTCCACCGTTTGCAACGATGGTAATTGTTCCGTTATTTAAAGCACAATCACTTGGATTTGAAGCGATTACGTTTGAAATATTGGGTTGAGTTAGTGTTGGGATTACACAATTTGGAACACTTGATGTACAAGTTGTATTTCCGCCAACAATTCTTACTGTTATGTTATAAGTACCTGACGCTAATCCGTTGAACGTATTAGACGCTTGGTAGTTTGCACCATTATTGATACTGTATTCTAAAACACTTGAAGACGCAGAAGTTGTGATGATAATTTTACCATCATTTACGTTACAATTCGTTGGTACTGTTTTAGTTACATTTGTAATTTGAGGTGCGCCCGTAGCATTAATAACTACTGGATTTCCACCGTAAGGTTTTGAACAAGAGTTGTCTTGATTTCTAACAAAAACATAATAAGTACCTGATGCTAAACCTGTAAACACCGTATTTGTACCCCAGTTGGTTTGGTCAATAGAATACTCTAATTGACCTGCGCCACCTGTTGCTGACACGGTAATTGTACCTGTATTTTGACCGCAAGTTGCAGGAGCTGTTGAGCTAACGTTTGTTATAGTTGCTTGTGCTGGTGTTGTTACGATAATTGGTGTATTTCCAACAACAGTACAAGAACCGTTTGCATTGCGTACACGTACTAAATATGCGCCCGAAGCTACGTTTGTAAAATTATTAGAAGTTTGCCAATTGATACCATCTATACTGTATTGTCCCGCTGTAGAAGGCGCAACAAACGTTGCTGTAACATTTATTTCTCCGTCTGACAAACTACAATCTGATGTAGGTGTAGGTGTTACGGATAAAATACTTGGTGCGCTTGGTGCTGTAATAACCACTGACGGTGATGATGCAGAACAAACTCCACTTGCATCTGTTACAACAATACTATAAGAACCTGCTGCCAAACCACTAAACATTGGCGATGACTGAAATGTAGTACCATTGTTGATGCTGTATCGGAATGGTCCGCCTGCACCATTTACTGTGATGCTGATTTGACCATCGTTTTTAGCACAATCACTTGGATTTGTTACACTTACATTAGCAATACTATGTGCGCCACCTGCGTTCAAAACAATTGGCGTATTGTATGTTGTTTTACAAGTACCGTTATTATTGCGAATGTATGCTGTATATGAACCACCGCTTAAACCCGAAAAAATATTTGATGCTTGCCAAGTCGTATTATTTATTGAAAATTCTACATTTGATGCACTCGTTATAATTGTAATAGAGCCATTTGCTGTACTACAAGAACTCGGGTCTGTCTTTGAAAAACTTGAAATCGTAGGTGATGCTGGTGCTATCAGTATAATTGCATTTGATGATGAAACTACACACGAAGCGTTGGCATTGCGTACACGAGTAGTGTACGAACCTGCTGCTAAACCTACAAATACATTTGAATTTTGCCAAATATTACCGTCTAAACTATACTCGTAAGGAGCTGTTCCTCCTATTGCATTGATAGTAATTGTACCGTCATTATTTACACAACTTGTTGGATTTGTGCTTGCGCTGCTTACCAAAGTAGGTGCTGATGGTGCAGTTAATGTCAATACAGGTGCAGTCGTTGGACAATCTCCATTTGACATCGTCACTACGATATTATAAACGCCTGCGGCTAAACCTGTAAAGACAGAAGAATTTTGGAATGATCCGCCGCCATTGATAGAGTAACGATATGGAGCGCCTGAGCCAGTTGCTGAAATTGCAATTGAACCGTCATTTGTACCACAGTTACTTGGATTTGTACCATTCACATTTGTGATAGATAATCCTCCACTCACGTTTAATACAACAGGGTTTAAGCTATAAGCCACTGGACAAGTGCCATTGGCATTTCTAACAAAAACATTGTATGAGCCTGCTGCTAAATTTGAGAATAAATTTGCATTTTGCCAATGAATATTATCAATAGAGTATTCTAATCCGCCAGTTCCTGAGGCTAAAACAGTAATAGTACCGTTTGATGCACCACAAGAACTTGGGTTTGTTTTTGAAATATTACTAATCGTTGGAGCTGTTGCGTTAGGTGTCAAAACTACTGGTGCATTGGCACTTGTAGTACACGTTGTATTACCGCTATTACGAGCAAGAGCCGTATATGAACCACCTGTCAGATTATTAAATAGATTTGATGTTTGCCAAATACTGCCATCAAGGCTGTATTCTAATAATCCTCCTAAACCCAAAGGCAACGCATTTGCTAAAATTTGTATAGAGCCATTACCCTGATTACAACCCAAAGGATTGGTACTGATAGTAGTTACAATACTTGGTGCTGTCGGAGCTGTAACTGTAATTGGAGAAAGTACCGCTGGACAAGTTCCACTGGCATTTCTTACTACAATTTCGTACATTCCAGCTGCTACATTATTGAATGTATTTGATGTTTGGAAATTTATTCCACCATCAATAGAGTATGACAATGGCGTTATTCCACCATTTGCTGTAATTGAAATTATACCGTTTGGCGATGCACAAGTATTTGAATTTGTGATGCTAACCGCTGTAATATTTGCACCAGCTGTTTGAAGAACGGTAACAGTTGAAGTAGAAGTTGCAGTACAAGTTGCGCTGGCATTTCTAACATAAGCCGTATAAGTTCCTGCCGCTACGTTGGTAAAAATATTTGACGTTTGCCAAGCAATATTATTGATAGAATATTGTAAGCCGCTAACGCCCGAAGGAGAATTGGCAATAATTGTAATTGAACCATTCGTTTGTCCGCAAGTTGCGCCTGTTGCTGTTGCTGAGGTTATACTTGGCGAAGCTGGTGCGCTGATTACTGCTTGAGTATTGCCTGTATTTGCACAAGAACCATTTGCATTGCGAACACGTAAAGTGTATGATCCTGCTGCTACACCGACAAAGACATTGCTTGATTGCCAAGTTGTACCATTTATACTGTATTGTAAAGGAGCAACACCGCCTGATGCGTTGATACTAATTGTACCATTATTTTGAGCGCAATCGCTTGTAGGTGTTACTGAAAAATTATTTACCGAAGGTTGTGTAAGCGTAGGAATTACACAGTTTGGAACAACCGAAGTACAAGCTGTATTGTTCGTTGTTCTTACCATAATGTTGTAAGTTCCTGCAGCTAATGCTGAAAAAGTATTGCTCGCTTGGAAAGTTGTACCATTGTTTACGCTGTATTCCAATGTGCCATTTCCTGCTGCTGTTATTACAATTTGACCATCATTTACACCACAATTGCTTGTATTTATTTTTGCCAAAGCTGTAATCGCTGGTGCTTGTGTCATGTTTAATACCACAGGATTTCCTGCAAAAGGTTTTGAACAAGCCGTACCCGAAGTACGTACTGCTACAAAATAGGTACCTGATGCTAAGTTAGCAAAATTAGGCGAAGACTGCCATGTTGCACCATTATTTATGCTGTATTCAAAATTTCCATTTCCACCTGACGCTGCAATATTGATAGAACCATTTGCCAAAGCGCAAGTAGAAGGAGTAACTGTTGTAACAGTTTGAACAGTTGGCATTGCAGGCATATTTACAGCAATTGGAGCTGCTGCTGTCACTGCACAAGATGTATTTGCAGTTCTTACTCTTACTAAATATGACGCTGCCGCTAAACCATTAAATACGTTTGATGTTTGCCAATTAAAGCCATCTAAACTGTATTCCATTGCTGCCGTTGCATTAGTTGCATTTATTAAAATAGAACCATTATTTAAATTACAATCTGTTGTATTAGAAGGAATTACGCTTACAATAGTTGGTGTACTTGGAGCTGTTAAATTTACAGTTGAAGCCGTTGAAGCACAAGTGCCGCTTGCATCTGTAACTTTAATAGCATACGTTCCTACGCTCAGACTTGCAAAAAATGGCGATGTTTGGTAGGTCGCTCCGTTATCAATACTGTAACGGAAAGGTCCACCCGAACCACTTGCTACGATACTAATTTGACCATTATTGATAGTGCAAGAACTCAGATTTGAACCTGTTACGCTTACAATAGTTGGTGCGCCAGATGTCGTAATCACAACTGGATTTGAAGGATTTGCCACTTCACAAGTCGTACCTTGTCTGCGAATTTTTGTAGTATATGAACCTGCGCTCAAACCCAAAAATACATTTGACAATTGCCAAGATATGCCATTGTCAATACTGTACTCGAGTGTTCCTGTACCACTTGCTGCAATAGTAATTGAACCATTACTTGAAACACAAGATGTTGATGCAGAAGGTGTTACGCTTGTGAAAATTGGTAAAGGAGTTACTGTTACGATAATATCATCTTTGATAGCACAACCCGAAGCGGTTGTTGCAGTCACGTAATAAGTCGTAGTAGCGGTTGGTGTCGCAGTTGGATTTGAAACATTTGTTGCGCTCAAACCTGCACCTGACCAATTGTAAGCAACAAAAGTTCCTGTTACATTCAATTGTGTAGATTGACCTTGACAAATTGTTTTATCTGTACCTAAAATAGTTGAACCAGTAGGCGCAATACAAGGTTGTGGATTTCCAATAATACAAGGCTCAACACCTGCCGAGCCTGTACCTGAAGTTTCCCAATGTTGGTCAAAATTTTGGTTCAATGTATTTCCGTTTGCGAAAGGATCTGTTGCTGGCATTAATTCAATATTACCACAACAAGTTCCACCATTTTTAAAAGTAAATAGCGGTACTTTTTGCCCTTGAATATATGGAATACCAACTGTCGGAACAGTAGTCATGGTAAAACAAATATAATCGTAGGCTGGATTGTCAGAAGGTGCAAGCGCAGTATTTGCTACTATAAAAGAAGCGCCAAAGTTGAAGCTTGTTAAGTCTGCTACCGTAAAACAACCGTGAGGAACACGAAGGGTAACTTTTGCCGCTTTTGTGATATTTCCTGATGTTGTCCACGTAATGTTAGGGGTCATTGAGACTTGGTATGCACAACCATTAACTGTTTCTAATTCGTACTTGATTTGGCAAGCATTTGCCGCAGGCGGAGTACAAGTTACAGAACCTGTGCCTTTCAAACAAATTGGAATATCAGGCTGTCCGTAACCTAACACAGTAAGCTGTTGCTTAGAATTAAAAGAAGTATTTGTTGTAAAAGGGTCTGTATTGGGCATCAAAGCGATGACCTCATTGTTAAAAACGCCTGATTTGTCGAAAGTGAACAACGGTACTTTTACGCCATTGGTGTAAGTCAAGGCGGTAGTTCCCAAATTGCTCAAATTGAATAAAATATAATCAAAACCTGGTGCTTGTGAAGGTGCATTTACACGTGAACCTTGTACATAATTTGCACCAGCATTTATACTTGTCAAACCTGTGTATTGAAAACCTGTTGGGACTTTCAATGTAACTTGCTGCGTAGAAGTCGTATTATTTGGCGCAGTGTAAGTTACTTTTGGTGTCATAGAAACTTGAAATTTGCCGTTTGGCAAACGCTCAATTTCGTATTCTGTACCACAACTTGCCGCAGGCGGAGTACAAGTTACAGAACCTGTGCCTTTCAAACAAATTGGAATATCAGGCTGTCCGTAGCCCAACACTGTACATTGTTGTTTAGAATTAAAAGAAGTATTTGTTGTAAAAGGGTCTGTGTTTGGCATCAAAGCGATGACCTCATTGTTGCAAACGCCTGATTTGTCGAAAGTGAACAAAGGTACTTTTACGCCATTGGTATAAGTCAAGGCGGTAGTTCCCAAATTGCTCAAATTGAACAAAATATAATCAAAACCTGGTGCTTGTGAAGGTGCATTTATACGTGAACCTTGTACATAATTTGCACCAGCGTTTATACTTGTCAAACCTGTGTATTGAAAACCTGTTGGGACTTTCAATGTAATTTGTTGTGTAGAAGTGGTATTATTTGGCGCAGTGTAAGTTACTTTTGGTGTCATCGAAACTTGAAATTTGCCATTCGACAAACGCTCAATTTCGTATTCCAATCCGCAACTCGCTGGCGGTGCATTGGTACAAGGCACTGAACCTGAACCCGAAAAACAAATCGGAGCATCAGGTTGCCCATAACCAAATACTGTAATTTGCTGCTTAGAATTGTAAGAAGTATTACTTGTAAAAGGGTCGTTGTTAGGCATAAAAGCAATATCGCCCGAGCAGTTGCCTGCTACATCAAATTTGAATAAAGGAACACTTGTGCCATTGGTATAAGTCAAGGCACTTGTTCCTAAATTACCCAAATTAAACAAAATATAATCGCTTCCTAACGCTTGCGAAGGCGCATTTATACGAGAACCTTGTGTATAGTTTGCTCCACTTGTCAAAGAAACAAGGTTGGTATAAACCAAACCAGTAGGAACTTTGAGCGTAACTTGCTGTGTAGCAGTAATATTGCCAACAGTTGTATAAGTCACATTTGGTATCATATTTACTTGATACGTAGCTCCTGTTTTAACGATTTGGTATTGAATAGCGCAAGATGGCGACGTACTACAAGGAGCTGCTGCACCGTAGTTACTTTGCCAAGCATTTGCCAACAAGTTATTTTGATAACCAAAAATAGAAATTTGATTACCAACATTGATATTTTTTGAATTTGTTCCCGTTATTGGAGAAGGAAAAAATGGATCAGTAGCATTATTTATTAAATTAATACCACCAATACAAGAGCCCGAGTTTGTAAAAGTGAACAAAGGCATTTCTACGCCATTGACGTAATTTATCCCTGTTACCGTTGCAGGCATATAAAAGGAAATATAATCAAAATTTGGATTTTCGATTGGATGGCGAGCAATTGCATTATCCAAGTTCCACGCTCCAAATTGACTTTGCAGACCCGTAGGCGTAAAATTACCCGTAGGAACTACAAGCGTTACCTGTGCCGAACCCGTGTAGGCTTGCGCACCAGAGTAACTTACCAAAGGTTTCATAAAAACCTCGTAGCGTTGCGATGAGGTATTGTATTGTATTTTGTACTGGACTTGTGCGTTTGCTGCAAAAGACAGCATAAGCATAAGTGACCACCAACATAAAGATTGTAACAGCTTCTTCATATCTATATTTTTTTGAAATAAATCAAATGGTTTATGGAGCTTTCTTAGCCCGATAAATCATACTTTTTTTTAGTTTTAAAAATACTTTTTTAGCTCCCACACCAAAAAAGCGTTTTGTTTAATTCTTTACTTTAATTGATTACTACAACTCTTACTATAAAAAAAGATTTTCCAGCATTAAGGGATTATGTAATAAATAAGTTAGCAACCAAGGCGCAGTTATTTTATGCTAAGACGAGGCAAAAAACGCAGGCGACGCAGCGCATCGACGAGTATTTTTAACGAAGTATTGGCGTAAGATAACAAGCCGACTTGTTAAGTTATTTGTTACGTAGTCCCTAAGACAGTAGCTTACCCTTCCCTACCCTAGTCGTAAAGTTGGGTAAGGCTAAACCATCTGCTGTTAAACCCTATATTGGATTTATTCTGAGATGACCAATCTTGCAGTCAAAGGCTCTTCTCGTAAGCCTCTCAATGACATGAAATAAGTACCATTTGGAAATTGCGAAACATCTGCATCTACACTGTTGTACCCTTTTTTTGCACTAATACTTTGCAAAACTGTCATACGACCCGTAGCATCATAAATAATAAGTTCTGCTTTTTCGTTGTCTTTATCATTTTTAAAAAATTCAACTTTTACAGAGCCACCTTGCGTGATATTCGGTGAAATACGAATAGCATAAGGATCTAAATCAACTTTTGATTTCAAACAATTTGCCGATTGTTTGTCTTTCACATTTCCTCTAAACGCATCGCCACCAGCACCTAAAATAGTAATCTGATTGCCTACATTGATTTGTCGAGAATTTGGAAAAATAAATGGATCTTTTTTGTTATCCATCAAACTGATATTGCTTTCGCAAGTTTTAGCTTGAATTAAAAATAAAGGTGTTTCTGTACCTTTTTTAAATTTCAACGCACCTGTACCTAAATTTTCTAAACCAAAATAAATATAATCTTGGTTAGGATTTTCTTTTGGTGCATCAGTACGACCATTTACACGCCATTTTGCGTCAGGATATAAATTTACAATTTTATCCAACTGAAAATCACGTGTAGGCGCAACAAGCGTTACTTGTGCTGTGGAAATAAGGTTTTTAGGATTTTCATACGTTTCAGAAGAAACTGCATATACCATAAAATTGTTGGTTTCGCCCATGCGCTCCACCTTGAACTGTACTTGAGCATGAGCAGATGCCATGCTCAAAGTAAGTCCGCTTGCGATAAGTATTGATTTAAAAATATTCTTTTTCATTTTAATGTATATTGATAAAATATTCTTCTTAAAAGCCATTTTAAACTCCTCCATTTTAGGAAGGAGTTTAAAATGACCTTTTTACTATTAAATTAGCTAAGAAGAATATCCATTAAAAAAATAATTTTATTCATTAAATTTTTTTAGTTTAAAAAAAATTAATGATTTTCAGTAATCAAATGCAACGGTGATGGAGCACCATTTGCTGGATGCGTCATTACGTTGAAGAAAATCATTTCATCTAAATCATTCGTTGTACCTTGGTATTTTACATCGCCATCTAAATTCGTGTCGCCGATATGATAACCCATTGGTACAAAACTGAAATCTAATGCAGAAGAGTTAGCTGGTGCAGTCAAAACATTATTTTTAACCGCATCTGGGTCATTACTTGCTCCACTAAAAATCAATGATTTATGCGTCACTCCTGTATGATTTGCATTACCTGCCCAAAGAGCGTTCAAATTACCGATTGCTCTCATGGCGTTAGAACCATAACCATCATAAGCACCTGTAAAATCGCAAGTTGCTGGTGTTGCGCTCAAAGCTACGGCAACTTCACTCATTACTCCTAAGTGATTGCGGTGTGTAACCACAACATAGTAAGCTCCTGCTGCACGATTATTGAATGTCACTGGCGAAACACCATCAACATCAACCACATCGCCGTCACGTTGTACGAGTGCGGCACGAGTAGCTACTCTTGTCGCTGCGCCAACACCTGTGCGTAACTCTATCAATACCCAATCTACGATAGCATTTGAACCTGTTGCTGCCAATGCTGCTGCGCTTGTTGTTTCTGTACCTGTATGATAAGAAGTACGAGCCATTGCTGAGTATGGTTGAGCTGTTGGTAAAAATCCTTTTGAACGTAAATCATCACGCATCATACCTGTTGCTGCATCATAAGCCCCTTGTAAAAATACTTTTACACTCAATTTTACATTAACTACTGCCGCTGGTGCAACTGGCGTTGTTGGCGTCATTGGAGCAGCTGCATTATTAGATGTATTTGTTTCGTTTGGTGCTGTTGGTGTTGCAGTAAATGGAGATGGAGAAGTTCCAACTGTACTTGCTGCTGGCGTTACTGGTACATTGATAACAATTGTGTTATTTGGGGCAGTTTGGCTCAAAAGACCTGTTGTTGTACAAGATACTGTTTGACCTGTTGTTGCACAACTTGTTCCTGCCACTGGCGAGAAACTCGCTGGTGCGCTCGTGCCTACTGGCAAAGTAATCGTAGTATTGATTGGACCATTCGCTGGTGCAGAACCAATATTAGCTACTGTTACAGGAACGATACTTGGAGAACCTGCTACGAATGGTGTCAATGGTTGTCCGATAGTTGTTACTAAATCTGGTGCTGGTGCAGCTGCCACTGGTGTCGTTGGAGACATTGGTGTAGCTGGATTATTACCTGTGCTTGTAGCTGGTTCGTTTGGTGCAGAAGTAGTCGCATTAGTTTGCGGCGTAGTTCCTACCGTAGAAGCTGCTGGTGTCACAGGTACTTGTATTGTCATAGAATTACCTGGCGCAATATTACTCAATGGACTTGGATTAGAGCAAGAAACAATTTGTCCCGTTGTTGTACAAGTATTTCCATTTGACGTAAAAATTGCTGGCGCACTAAATCCTGTTGGTAAAGTAATGCTTGTTGTTACTGGGCCATTTGCTGGTGCAGTTCCTTGGTTAATTACCGTTACTGGTACATTACTTGGAGAACCTGCCACGAATGGTGTCGCTGGCTGTCCAACAAATGTTACTAAATCTGGTGCTGGTGCAGCTGCAACTGGTGTCGTTGGCGACATTGGTGTTGCAGGATTGTTACCTGTATTTGCAGCTGGTTCATTTGGAGAACTTGTTGTGCCTGTTGTTTGTGGCATTGTTCCAATTGTACTGGCAGCTGGTGTTATTGGTAAATTAAATGTAGTTGTATTGTTTGGTGCAGTTTGACTTAATGGGCCTGCTGTTGTACAACTTATATTTTGACCTGTTGTCGAACAAGTAGTTCCTGCTGATGGCGAGAAAATAGCTGGTGTGCTAAATCCTGCTGGCAACGTAATATTAGAAGTAATTGGGCCATTGTCAGGCGCATTCCCTTGATTTTTGATTGTTACTGGTACATTACTTGGAGAACCCGCTACGAATGGTGTCAATGGCTGACCAATTGTCGTTACCAAATCTGGTGCTGGGACTGGCGATACAGTTCCTGATGTTGTTGGAGGAGCAGCATTGTTTGTTGTATTTCCTGCTGGTTCTCCACCACCTGATGTATTTGCATTAAATACGGGTGTCGTATTTACTATACTTGCTGCTGGTGTAATTGGTATTTGTAAAAGTGCAGCATTGTTAGGTGCTACATTTGACAATGGTGTATTTGAAAAACAAGTTACTGTTTGACCAGAAGTGCTACAAGTATAGCCGTTTGTTACAAACAAAGTTTGTGTTGAAATTCCTGCTGGTAAAGTAATTGTTGTCGAAACTGTACCTGTTGTTGGCGCAGTACCAATATTAGTTATCGTCACTGGTAAATTACTGATTTGACCAACTACCATTGAAGGCGAAACAGCTCCAATAGTTGTTACTAAATCTGGTGCAGCTGCTGAGATAACAGGGTTTGTTGGTATCATTGGCGGTGCAGTATTATTACCTGTTGTCGTTTCGCCTGGTGTACTTGGCGTTGCCGCAAATGGTCCAGGGTTAGTTCCTACGGTGCTTGGTGCAGCCGTTACAGGTATATTCATTACTGTACTGTTGCTTGGTGCAGTAGTTGTCAAAGGACCAGGATTAGTACAAGTTACCGTTTGACCGCTTGTTGTACAAGTATTGCCATTGGTTACAAATGGGCCTGCTGGCGCACTTGTGCCTGTTGGTAAAGTAATTGTCGTCGTAATTACACCTGTTGTAGGTGCGTTACCAATATTCGTTACCGTTACTGGAACTGTACTTGGCTGTCCTGCTACCAATGAAGGTGAAGGTTGTCCAATTGTTGTTACTAAATCAGGTGCTGGTGCTGCTACAACTGGCATAGTTGGTGTCATTGGTGCAGCTGGATTATTAGCCGTAGTTGTTTCTCCTGGTGTGCTTGGCATTGCCGCAAATGGACCAGGATTTGTTCCCACAATACTTGGCGCAGCCGTTACAGGTACATTAATCAATGTACTATTTGTAGGGCTTGTAGTAGATAAAGGACCAGGATTGGTACACGTTACAGTTTGACCACTTGTTGTACAAGTATTGCCGTTGCTTGTAAAAGTTGCTGGTGCACTTGTGCCTGTTGGTAAAGTAATTGTCGTCGTAATTATACCTGTTGTAGGTGCGTTACCAATATTCGTTACCGTTACTGGAACTGTACTTGGCTGTCCTGCTACCAATGAAGGTGA
>JANMIV010000128.1:0-2464 GCA_031375995.1 Bacteroidota bacterium | reverse complement strand
TCTAAAAAATATGCTGGCTTACAAGTAAAAAAGATCAAAGAAAGAACTAAGCAATTAAAAATACAGCCTCTTTCGGGTCGGATTGTTCCAGAATTTGATGATTTAAATATTAGAGAACTAATTGAAGGTAATTATCGAATTGTATATATGATAAGCGAACAAAAGATATTCATTTTAACAGTGCATCATTCAGCTAAATTATTAAGCTAATATCCGTATTTTCACCGTTGCTAGTATTTAGCTAAGCATCACCATCAACAAATATGCTGCTACCATAACTTAAGCAAGACTTTGTCCTTTCACTAACTGATGCTTACAGCATGACAGTGTGAGAAGAAACAGCGTGGTTTTTAATTCATATTCCACACTGGCAAATGCATTTACTCCGCACTTTTGGCACTTCGCATTCCGCATTCCGCACTTTTTTCATTCCCAGATAATCAACCTAAGCTCTCATGCAAGTTGTTTGCTTTACGATGGTATCCATCCATTGTTTTTGTTTAGTAGCGTCAAAATACTTAGCAGGCGTTTCCAATTTGCAAAAACGTATGCCTTTGTTTTTGCAATGTTCTGCTACTTGCAATACTTGCTGCTTGGCATTGGCTATACCATTATAAGTTTTTCTAGTAAAATACACCGCTTTTAAGCTGCTTAAAGCGTTTATTACGGCATTTATGTCCTTCCAAGTATGTACATGGTTATCAATAAAGGTATCGTCCAAATTTTGCTCTTCGCCAACTGGTACCTCTAAAGTGTCTATTAAATCGGCAAAATCTATTTTGTACTGTGCCATAAACTGTTGTTTCTGCTTTAGCGTAGCCTCTTTTAAACTTGGCAAACCCCAGCAAATAGGCAATAAATGCCAAAGGAAATTACGTGGTTTTCCAAAAAAGAAATCTGCACCTTCTTTTACTTCATGGCTAAAAGTACCCAGAATAAGTATTTCCGTTTGCGGGCTTACTTGGTATGATAGGAATTTATTATTGACTAATGGCATGTAAATTGTATTTGTAAAACCCTTGAATAAACAGAATTGGTCTTTCACTAAAAAAGCCTAGAATAAAAATTTATTCTAGGCTTTCTGTACCTTCTTTGGTAGCCCGTAGGGGAGTCGAACCCCTCTTTAATGGATGAAAACCATTTGTCCTAACCGATAGACGAACGGGCCATTTTTGGGTTGGCAAATGTAAGATTAATATTTAAAAAGCAAAATGTTTTTTTTAGCTTTTTTACTAGTTATTACAAATCAGCTTATTAGTGTGCATACGCAACCCATTTTTTATTAAGGCATTGCCTTTATTATATCGGCAAAGCTTCTGCTTTGTAAAGCGGCTCCACCTACTAAAGCACCATCAATATCAGGAGCAGCAAATAACTCTGCTGCATTGTCGGCTTTTACGCTTCCACCATATTGTATGGTAATTTGCTCGCTTACGGCTGCACCAAACTTATTTTTCAATAAATTTCTGATATAAGCATGTACTTCTTGTGCTTGCGCTGTAGATGCCGTTTTACCTGTACCTATAGCCCATACTGGCTCATAAGCAATTACACAATTGAGCATCTGTTCAGCCGATAAATGAAACAAGGCTTCTGCTATTTGTTTCTCCAATACAGCAAAATGTGTATTTGCCTCTCTTTCTTCCAGGGTTTCTCCTACACAGTATATTGGGTTTAAACCTTCTGCTAGTACCGCATCTATTTTCTTTGCAAGCCAATCATTGTGCTCTCCAAAGTACTGTCTGCGCTCGCTATGGCCTATAATAATGTATTTACCACCACAACTTTTCACCATACCTGCACTAATTTCGCCTGTATAAGCCCCGCTTGTATGGTTACTACAGTTTTGTGCACCAGTGCTTATATTGGTATAGTCTGCCAACATGCGGCTTACTGAGTTTATATACAATGCAGGAGGAATAATAACCACTTCGGCACTTCCATTGTACTCATCTTTAACCATATTGCTTAGTTCGGATACCAATGCCATTCCCTCATCAAAAGTTTTATTCATCTTCCAATTACCTGCTATAATTTTCTTTCTCATGCTGTATGTATTTTAGTGTTTTAAAAAATGCAAATAAAGTAAAATATATGATTTGAGAGCGGGATGTACGCCAAATTCTTTTGGAAAGGTTAAGAAAACAGGACTAAAAAAAGAAAACGAGGCTTCCTAATGGAAACCTCGTTTAACCTATGAAACAAATTACACCTCTACCCCAAAGTGTAATAATACTTTATAAACATTACCTAGTGTACTTTGTTTTGACGCTTAGGGAATATTTTCTTTTTTATTGATTCTGAGAGCAATAACATTACAGGAACCAATATCAAAGTCAATAAAGTAGCAAACAACAATCCAAAAATCATTGTCCATGCTAAAGGTCCCCAAAAAGCAACACTGTCGCCTCCAAAGAATATATGTGGATTACCATGGGTAAATAAGGTAACAAAATCTATATTT
>JANMIV010000060.1:0-5795 GCA_031375995.1 Bacteroidota bacterium | reverse complement strand
GGTAAGGGGAAGGTCCCATTGTTCCATTGTTCAGATATATAAAATCTTTACTTAAGGGAAAAAGCTGACGAATTGCCTGCCAATATTCTTCATCAGTTGGTAAAACCACTGATAAAGCCGAGTTAGGGACAGATGGAAAATTATTAGCAGCATGCAAAGATTTTATGCCTAAACTACCAATGAAAGCAGCCGCACCAGTTTTAATAAAATGTTTTCTGTCTGTTTTCATGCTGCTTTACTTGTTGGTGCGAACTATTTTTTCTTAGGCATGTATTTAGTACCCTTACCCAAAAAGAAACTAAAAGTATCACTTCTTAAACCTAAGCGCAGTGTTTCACAGGGAATTACATCATTGGGTGCAATATTCCCTAAGTTTACATTGGCTCCTACTAGTTTAATAAAATAGGTTTGTTGTGCCTTTTGTGGTGCTTCCCAAATAATTTTTTCTGATGGAATTTTAGTCAAAATTTCTTGTACCAAACCTTCTCTTACTTCTCCGCTGCTTCTATATACACCTACATTTCCTGCTTCACGTGCTTCAGCAATTACTTTCCATGCTCCAGCTTCTAATTCTGTTTGCATTAGCTCTATCCATTGGTAGGGTGGAATAATTTTTTCTACATCTTTGCTTCCTACTTCACTTAAAACAGTAACATATTTGCTTAACTTATTGATGTAATTGAGTTTAATATCGTGGGGTAGTTCTATTGATCCATCAGAAATTTCTGCATGGGTTAGTTTAAATTTTTCTAGTGCTTTTAGGTAATCATCAAACTGATTGCGTACTAAAAATGCTTCAAAAAGGGTGCCTCCAAAATACACGATTGTGTTGTTGCTTTGGTACATCTTTATTTTTTCTGCTAAATTAGGAGTTGCATAAGACGTTCCAAAGCCCAGTTTAACTATATCTATATAATCACCAGAAACGGATAATAAATCTTCGGCTTCTCTAATACTTAAGCCTTTATCCATCACCATATTTATTCCACTTTCGCGCGGTTTTTCGGTGCGCTCTGGAATCATTTTAAGTTTAAAATTTTTCATTTTTGTTGTTAATATTGATTTTCTCAATATTGGTTTGTAATTGTACTTTTATATTAACTAACGCTTGTGTAAATAGCTTTTATTTCTTTTTCGTATTTGGTTTCCACTATTTTGCGTTTTATTTTTTGTGTGGGCGTCAATTCTCCGTCTTCCATTGTAAATGGCCTTCGTTTTAGTGAATAGTTTTTAATACGTTCAAATTTGCCTAAATTTACTTCAAGCATTTTCATATCTTCTTCTATCCAGTCAATTACTTCTTTTTCTCTTATAAAATCGTCATCCATTTTAAAGTAATCTTCTTTAAATGACCATTTTTCTTTTAACTCTTCTTTGCTAGGTACAATAAGAGCAGTTAAATACTCTTGTCTATCACCAATCAGGAAAATTTGTTCTATTTTATTAGATTTAAGGTAAACATTCTCTATTGGAGTAGGATATATGTTTTTACCAAATGAGTTTACCAAAATGTTTTTTATTCTATCGGTAATTTTCAAATAGCCTTTTTCAAATTTTCCTACATCGCCAGTATGCAGCCAGCCTTCACTATCAATTGCTTTGGCTGTTTCCTCTGGTAAATTCCAATATCCTTTCATTACATTTAGCCCACGAACTAAAATTTCTCCTTCAGGGCATTCAAAATCTGGTTTATAAGAATCGTAAGTTTGAATGGTAATAATTTCTTTGGTCTCTACATTTTGAATGGCTACTTCATTGGCCTGACCTATTCTACCAACTGTTCCCCATATTTGTCTGTGTATTTCATTGGCACACACAAAAGGTGAAGTTTCTGTTAATCCATAACCTTCAATAACTAGAATATCTAAATTGCCAAAAAACTCTCCAACATGCTTAGGCAGTGCACCACCGCCACTTACCATTACACTCATTTTTCCACCTAAGCGCGATTTAATTTTGGTATAAACCATTTTTTCTGCCAACGCTAACTGTATATTGAGGAATAGGCCGTTACTTCTATTATTTTCTTTGTTTATTCTTCGTTTTTCGCCAGCTTTTAAAGCCCAATTGAATATTTTAAGACTCAATCCACCTTTTGAAGTAACACTTTTACGCACACGTTCTTCAATTCTTTCTAATAAACGAGGTACTGTGAGTATAGCGCGGGGTTGTATTTCTTGAATATTGGTTGTTAATGACTCCAAACTCTGAGCAAAGGCTACTTTAAAACCTTTATAAGTGCTAAAGTAATAAGTACAAGTACGCTCATACACATGACACAAAGGTAAAAAAGAAAGAAAGGTATATTCTTTTGTAACAATAGGTAATAACAAATCTGCCATTACAATATTACTCATAAAATTGTTATGAGTAAGCATTGCTCCTTTAGGTTTACCGGTAGTGCCCGAAGTATAAAGCAAACATGATAAATCATCGTAACCCACTTTTTCTAATTCTTGTTCTATAAGATCTTTGGTATTGTTATATAATATGGTTCCTTCCTCTACGACTTTTGAATACGACTTTATTTGATCGCCTTCTGTTTCAAATGCAGTTATAATGTCAATAAGAGTTGGGCAATTGTCCTTTATTTTTTTTAAGCGTTTTAGTAAGAAAGGAGTTCCAACAAGAATGGTTTTAGCTTGGGAGTCATTTATAATATATTCTATATCTGTTTCAGAAGAGGTAGGGTAAATGGAAACATTTACTATACCTAATTGCATCAATGCTTGATCAAAACAGATATACTCTGGGCAGTTTTCAATAAGCAATGCTGCTCTATCGCCTTTGCGCAAACCAATATTGAATAAATAGGCTGAAATGCCATTTAACTGCTCAAATACTTGAGCATAGCTTATGTCTTCGTATCTGTCTCTTTTTTTTACTTGTAAATAAGTGTCGCTTGGCTTGTTGATATTGTTTGCCGTATGACGCAAAAAATAATGCAATGATTTGTAGTTTTTGTACTTATCTGATATTACTTCGAACATGCTATAATGTATAATATTTAATGCGAATAAAAGCCATTTTTTCGAAACAACAATCTTAGAAAATGCAAAGTATTGGCTTTTAATTTTGATTTATTACTAAATAAGTCGGTATCTATTGGTATATTTTAATAAATTCTGACACTTAAGGAGTTAGTTTGGCAAGGTATTTGTATTAAATCATTTTGTAGAATAAGTTGCAATAATTTGATTTGTTGTGATTTTGGTTTGCAATTTGGTTTTTACCGTTATTTTCCTTTTATTTTGTATCATATTTAAATAAAATAGTATGTCAGTTAAATCAGTTTTTTCCATATTAAGTTTCAGTTTGTTGTTTACTTCATGTGCAATTATGCAGCAAACGGATTCTGCTAGTGACGATTTATATTTTAGTAAATCAGACAATAAAGGTAAACCTAAGATGGTGCCTACCGTAGATTTAGAAAAAATAAAAAGAGAAAACCCTTCTCAAATAGATCCTACAAAGCCTTCGGGTTATAATGATAATGTAACACCTAACCCCAATGCAGTAGCAGGATATCCTGCTTATAAAGCAGTTCAAGACACGCTGTACCGCTTACACCCAGAATTATCAGGTTATTACCAAGCTTATAGTATGCCTCCTTTTAGTTTGCGTGAAGAGAATCAACGATTAAGAGCAGAAAGAAGGCAAGCTAGAAGATTGGCGCGTATTAATAACCCTAATTATTATGGTTGGAACGATGGATGGGGCTTTAATAATTGGAATAGTGGATGGAATAATGGTTGGGGTGGTAACAATTGGAATAACGGATGGGGTTGGAACAATGGCTGGGGAGGTAATAATTGGAACAACGGCTGGGGATGTAATAATAATTTTGGTCCATCTTTAAATTTTGGTTGGAATAGCTGGAACGGATGGAATACTGGAATTGGTTGGGGTTGGAATAACTGGTTCAATCAACCTTTTGGCGGCTATTATTGGCCTTACGATAGATGGAATAATGTTCCAAATACAGATAGGGGTTCGAACCCAAATCCTCCGCAGTCAAGGCCAAGAGAGGTTATTGGTAGTAATATGCCCGCTACTAATGGTGGTACGGTAGAAAATCCGAATCCAAATCCACAACGTGTTTCCAATGCAGGTAATAATAGCGGTGGGGTTTTAATTAATACACCCAATGGTGTTCAATATATTGCTCCTAGAAGTAATCAGCCAGCACAATCATACAATTCGTATCAACAAACGGTGGAAAACAGTAACCAAGTAAAAGAGTATAGAAGTGCAAATCCTGCCTATAATAATGTAGCACAGCCAGATAATAGTGGTAATAATACGGCACCAGTAGTGAATTACCAGGCACCCACAAATACTAGGAGTAGTAATACCAATGCAAACGATAATCAAAATAATTGCCAACCACGTTATGTAGAGCCTCGTTATGTTCCAAGTGCTCCAGCACCTTCGAGTATACCTAGTAACTCAAGTCCTAGAAGCAGTGGAGGTGGAGGTTCAGGTGGTGGAGGTGGTTCCAATGGTGGTGGAGGTATGTCTAGACCCAGATAAATCTATAAACTAAGTAAAGTATTTGTAATCAGTTTAATTGTATGAAAAAGATAATAATAGCAGCGTTTGGCGCAATGCTAGTCATGAATTCTTATGCCCAAAATGAGCAAGATGTTTTGCGTTTTTCTCAAAATAGTTTGTTTGGTTCAGCCAGGGTACAAGGAGCAGGTGGGGCGTTTGGTGCTTTGGGTACTGATGCCAGTGCTATAGCTATCAATCCTGCTGGAATAGGTTTGTACAGGAGGAATGAGATAAGTGGTAGTTTGGGTATAACAGCTTATTCCAACGATAGTAAGTATATCGGTAATACTTCTACAGAATCAAAAGTAAATTTAAATATTCCTCAATTCGGTATTGTAATCAATAAAATGCAACAAGGATTTAATGGGGATGAGCAGGAAGGGCTGGTTGGCTATTCATTTGGATTTGGATTGAATAGATTGAATGATTTTCAGCAAAACAACTATTTTACTGGGATAAACACAAAAACGAGTATTAGTGATTTTTTTGCTGAGAGAGCAAATGGGCGTTTTTTTAGTCCATCTAGCACTCTTCAGTCTTATATAAATGATTTAGGGGGAATGGCTTGGAATAATTACATGATAGATAGTGTTGGTGTGAATAGGTATGCTTCTACTTTTGTAAGTCAGAATGATACTGCTTTCTCTATCCGTCAAAGTAATATTAATAAACTAAGTGGGCGTATCAATGAGTGGAACTTTTCAGCAGGGATTAATATTTCTAATTTTGTGTATTTTGGAGCTTCTTTATTGTTTCAAAATGTAAATTATGAATCAAATAATGTATTTAACGAAAATGTACTTACTAAAAGTAGGGTAAGTAATACTTATCAATCAAGCCGATTTTCGAGCAATGTAACAACGCAGGGAACTGGTGTTGGAGGAAGGTTTGGTGTTATTGTTAGACCGAGTGATTATTTTAGAGTTGGAGCAAGTTATACTACCGCAGTAAGGCTTAATTTAAAAGATGAATACAGCTATGGTTTAAGTGCAGTGGGTAATGCCAATAATTATACATATACTACCAACGACCGCAAAGATTTTTTTGAATACGATGTAGTAACACCTTCCAAATTAACTTTAAGTGGGGCTTTAATGCACCCTAAATTGGGTTTTTTATCAATAGACTGGGATAGGGTGGATTACAGTGCAGCACGTTTAACTTCTGGCACCGAAGAGTTTTACAACGCCAATCAGCAAATAAAAACGCTATATGTGGTAGCTAATAATGTAAGGTTGGGA
>JANMIV010000036.1:0-1546 GCA_031375995.1 Bacteroidota bacterium | reverse complement strand
CCCCAACGGAGCACGAAGCAGAAAAAGCTTCCAATAGCTACCTTATGTCGCTTATTGCTTTAATGGCAGGCTTGCCCCTGCCCATTATCAATTTAATTGCATCTATTATCTTTTATTTAGGCAATAGAAAAGGAACTTATTTTGTGCGTTGGCATTGCACACAAGCCTTATTATCGCAACTTTCATTGCTATTTGCCAATAGTTTTGGTTTCTGGTGGACAGTTTCTATCATTTTTAGCGATGAAAAAATATCAAACGACTATTTAGCCTATGTAGGAGCTATAGTGCTTTTTAACGTAATAGAATTTATTACAACCATATATACCGCTATACAAACAAGAAAAGGAATACACGTGGAATGGTGGTTTTACGGTAATTTAACAGATTTAATTTGCACGAAATAATATGGACAAAATTTTATTTAAGGGTTTAATTATTGTTGGACTATTCTTTTTAACATGGACCGTTTTAAGGCAAATAGATTATGTTACTTTGTTTAAAATTGAGGAATCAACCAAAAAACTAGAGGAGAAATTGGATGATTTGTTTTGGCAAGCAATAGAAAGAGAAGAAACAATAATTGACCAAGCCGCTATTACCAATACGCTAGATAGTATTATTACTAAAATTTGTGATAAGAACCAAATTGACAGAAGCACCATTAAGGCACATATTGTTTTAAAGGACGAAGTAAATGCATTTGCGCTGCCCAATGGACATTTAATAGTGTATTCAGGACTGATTACAGCCTCGGAAAACCAAGAAGAACTGAGTGGAGTTGTTTGCCATGAAATAGCGCATATACAACTTAAGCATGTAATGAAAAAGCTTTTAAAAGAAATTGGAATAGGTGTTTTGGTATCCATTACCACGGGGAATAAAACTGGCAAAACAATCAACCAAGTTTTAAAAATATTGTCTTCGTCAGCTTTTGACAGGAGCTTGGAAAAGGAAGCAGATTTGAAAGCGGTTGAGTACCTAAGCAATGCAAAAATAAATCCAGAACCTTTTGCCAATTTCCTCTATAAACTGGCCGAAAAAACGGACGCTACTGCCGAAAATCTCGCATGGATTAGCTCCCATCCTGCATCGCAGGAAAGAGCTGAATATATTATTGATGCCATCAAAACAAAAAAGACTTATTACCAACCAGTAGTAAGTAAGGAAACTTGGTCAAGCCTTAAAAAGAAAATAGCGCACTTGGAAGAGTCTGTATATGCTGACTAAGGCATTCAAATAATGATGGTGCCCGCCACTACCGTTTTACATACGTTCCCCACATACCAGTTATGGTGCTGTCTTGCTCGTTAAAATCGCTGCCAAAAGTAAAGAGTTTAAATCCGTTGCTGGAACAGCCTATTATTTCACTTTGGTCATCGCCAGAATAAAAAATTTTGCCTTCTATTTTAAATGTTCGTGGTGGAGAAGTAAAGCCCGGTTTAATCCTAGTAATGCTTTTTCCATCATTGCTTATTTGCAAAGATGAAAAATCTGGACTATTAGGGGTAATGGGTTTTGTTACCAAACTCCCAACAGCTACTCTGCT
>JANMIV010000030.1:0-5724 GCA_031375995.1 Bacteroidota bacterium | reverse complement strand
ACATGGGCCAAGTTGTTGGATATCAATAGTTATTACGGAAGGTAAGTATAGGCAGGTAAGAAAAATGACAGCGGCAGTTGGTTTTCCTACTTTAAGACTGTTTAGGGTAAGAATTGGTAATATTCATTTAGGCAACTTACGCGCAGGGGAAGTAGTGGAGGTAGATAAATTTGATTTGTAAGCGATTTATTAAGAGGTTTTTATACTAATTGGGACTCCTACTATTGCAAATAAGCGCTCCTAACATATTTAAATACAAATACTAATACACACAAATGAAGAATAATTTATTTTATTTTACTTTATTTGCCCCACCAAAAACCACATTATGAAATTTTTTATTGATACAGCCAATCTTGCTCAAATTAAGGAAGCAAATGATTTAGGAATTTTAGACGGAGTTACTACCAACCCATCTTTAATGGCAAAAGAAGGCATTAAAGGCGATGCGGCTGTAATGCAGCACTACAAAGACATTTGCGCTTTAGTTGATGGCGATGTAAGCGCAGAAGTAATTGCAACAGATTTTGAAGGAATGGTGAAAGAAGGCGAGGCTTTAGCCGCTTTACACAAAAATATAGTAGTAAAAGTTCCCATGATAAAAGATGGTATTAAAGCAATAAAATACTTTACTAGCAAAGGAATCAGAACCAATTGTACCTTAGTTTTTAGTGCTGGACAAGCTATTTTGGCGGCTAAGGCAGGTGCAAGTTATATATCGCCATTTGTAGGCCGTTTAGATGATATTAGCTTTGATGGTATGGAGTTAATAGCTCAAATAGCGCATATATTTTCAGTTCAAGGCTATGAAACAGAGATTTTAGCAGCTTCTATACGCAATCCTATGCATATCGTTAAATCTGCGGAAGCAGGTGCACACATTATTACGAGTCCTTTGGCCAGTATCCTAGCTTTATTAAAACACCCACTAACCGATAGTGGTTTAGCTCAATTTTTGGCCGATCATCAAAAATTGAACGCATAATTGAAGAATGCCCTAAATATGAAAAAAATTTGGGGCTTTTTTTATATTTGAATGCTAATTGAATAAGTTGAACCACTTAAAAATAATAAAATGGTAAGAAGACCCTTTAATTTACAGAAATGGATAGATGAAAACAGGCATTTGTTAAAACCACCTGTTGCCAATAAAAATCTTTATCCGGAAGGTACAGATTTCATTATTATGATAGTGGGAGGGCCCAATGCTAGAAAAGATTACCATTACAATGAATCGGAGGAGTGGTTTTATCAATTAGAAGGTGAAATTACGGTTAGAATTCAAGAAGAAGGCAAAGCCGTTGATATTAAATTAGGGCCTGGCGATATGTTTTTATGTCCGCCCAATACCCCTCACTCTCCAATACGTTCAGAAGGTTCTATTGGATTGGTGATTGAAAGAGTGAGAAAAGGAAAAGGTTTGATAGATGGATTGATGTGGTTTTGCGATAAATGCAACCATCAATTACATGAATATAAGTTTGAATTAAGTGATATTGAAACAGATTTCTTGCCAAGATTCAAATCATTTTACGCCTCAGAAGATTTACGTACCTGTAAGAATTGCGGTCATGTAATGGAAACAGACCCTCGATTTGTTTAATGCTTGAGGATAAAATAGAAAAATACCATATAAATATAGGTGAACTGGCTAAAAAATTCCATGTTTCCGTTTCGCTTATTAGGCATTGGGAAAAGGAATTTAAGCAATTAAAACCCGATAAAACCGAAAAGGGTACCAGAAAATATACTAAAAAAGATGTTGAAACCTTTGGACTTATTTATCGTTTAATAAAAACAGAGGGATATACCATTGAAGGGGCTAAAGAGAAATTAAATACCAAGCCACAAATACTATCCAATCAAGAAGCCATAGAAAAACTAACTGAACTAAAGTACTTTTTAACTAAACTAAAAGATTCTATTTGATTTGATTAGTTGACGAGTTGATTAGTTAACGGGTTGACGAGTTGAAAGATTAAAAGATGGAAAAATAAGAAAATAAACAACCCGCAATAAGCAACCCGCAATAAGCAACCCTCAATAAACAACCCGAAATATTCAACCCGCAATAAACAACCCGCAACCCATATTCAAAATTTAAAAAATGTTTAATACCATAGAAGAAGCCATAGAAGATATAAAAAACGGTAAAATTATAATAGTAGTAGATGATGAAGACCGTGAGAATGAGGGAGACTTTTTAACTGCTGCCCGTAACGTAACACCAGAAGTTATCAACTTTATGGCTAAAGAAGGCCGAGGATTAATTTGTGCTCCATTAATTGATAGCCGTTGTAAGGAATTGCAATTGGAGTTGATGGTAACGGATAACACTACATTGCACGAAACACCATTTACCGTTTCTGTTGATTTATTGGGAAAAGGCTGCACCACAGGAATTTCAGCACAAGATAGAGCTAAAACGGTTCAAGCTTTAATAGACCCCAACACCAAACCAGAAGAGTTGGGAAAACCAGGACACATATTCCCATTAAAAGCCAGACCCGAAGGTGTTTTACGCAGGGCTGGACATACCGAAGCAGCTATTGATTTTGCGCGTTTGGCTGGTTTTGAACCAGCAGGTTGTATAGTTGAAATATTGAATGAAGATGGTACTATGGCACGTTTGCCAGAATTGATAAAAGTAGCCCAAAAGTTTGATATGAAGTTGGTTACCATCAAAGATTTAATTGCCTACCGCTTAAAGAAAGAGAGTTTAATACAACGTATTATTTCTGTTGATATGCCTACTGAGTACGGACATTTTGTGCTTACTGCCTATAAGCAAATAGATACAGGTCAAGAACACTTGGTATTACAGAAGGGAACTTGGTTGGAGAATGAACCTGTTTTAGTAAGGGTACATTCTAGTTGTGTAACTGGCGATATATTCCACAGTATGCGTTGCGATTGTGGCGATCAGTTAGCCAAATCGATGCAAATGATAGAAAAAGAGGGGAAGGGAGTCATTATTTACATCAACCAAGAAGGAAGAGGCATTGGTTTAGTAAATAAACTAAAAGCATATAAGTTACAAGAGCAAGGCTTAGATACGGTAGAAGCCAATTTGCAATTAGGCTTTAAAATGGATGAGCGCGATTATGGGGTTGGCGCACAAATGCTGCGTGATATAGGAATTTGCAAAATGCGTTTAATGACCAATAATCCAACCAAACGTGCTGGTTTAATTGGGTATGGCCTTGAAATAGTGGAAAATGTGCCCATTATAGTAGAGTCAAACCCACACAACAAAAAATATTTCGATACCAAACGCGATAAAATGGGTCACGAGTTTAGCAAATAATGGTATTAACAGTCTTTTCTTGCTATTTTTTTTCTTAATTTATAACAAAAAAGGTCAGAATTTATTCTGACCTTTTTTGTTTGTAACACCCTGTACTTGCTTATGTTTATTTTAGACCGTAGGTGGTATTTCTTCTTCTTTAGTGGGGTTGTTGTTATCTACCTCAAGTAAACCAAAGTTAAAGAAGCTGTTAAATTGGTCTGCATTTTCTACAGAAGCGGCTGCTATTTGTAATACTACTTTGGTTAACTGCATTGTTAATTCGTTTCTACTGTCTCTAATATTGCTTTGGCTACTTTTGTTAGTGGCTATGCCTGTACCTTGCGTTTCTCGGGCATCTACATAGTTTTTTTGTAGGGCTGTTACTTCAGTTACAAAGTCAGCACCTACTATTCTTGTATATTTGTTGGCGGCACTTACATAGCGCACCAATAAATTACTTAAACCCTCTACTTTGGCATAATTGTACTCTGTTAAACCCTGCGGATAAAATGCCAAATACCCTTCGCTGGGTTTGCCAAATTTGGCTTTTATTAATCCTTCGTATCTTCTAATAAAATCCAGTGCTTCATCAAAAGCATCTTGCCTACTTAGGGTTGTTCCCTTTTGTAAGGCTCCCTCGGTAGCCAATTTGCCCAAACCTGTTTTAAACTTAAGGTATGTAGCTTCTAATAGTGTAAACTCTTCTGCCGGTATTAAATTGCTCGCTTTGGCTTTATAGCGTTTTATAAAATCGGTAGTGAATAAATCCAATTCATTTCTGCTGAATGTACTAGATCTGAATAAATCTGATGTTAATCGTTGGTATTTCATTTTTATGCTGCTTTAGTTTATTCAAATATATAAATATTTATTTATATTATAAAAAATGGAAATGTTTTTTTTAAGTATAAGTTAATTTAACAAATTGGCTTGTTATTTAAAAGCGTAGTTAATTTTTTATACAGTTTGTTGATTAGACTCTTGAACAATTACTAAAAAGCCATTCCTTAACCAATTTATTCCATGTAACAATTTTAACATATTATTTCTTAACTCACTTATGGCATGTGTAAATACTAAAAAGCCATTCCTTAACCCATTTATGCCATGTGATATTTTTAATATGGCATTCCACAACTAATTTATGGCATGTAAAAATTCTAACATGCCATTCCCGAATTAATTTATGGCATGTATAAATTCTAATATGCCTTTCCCGAACTCATTTATGGCATGTACAAATTCCAACATGCCATTCCCGAATTAATTTATGGCATGTAAAAATTTCAACATAGTATTCCGCAAGTAATTGATGGGTGTAAGTTTTTTTACTCTTGTTCTTTATTGTTTCCTATATCAAAATATATTACTACACCCGCAAAAGCCAGTATAAGTGCAAAAATTACTAGCATTGCTTGTTTCGGATTTTCGAGTACGGACAATATAAATGTGCCTAGTTCCATTCAATAAAACTGTTTGGGAGATTGTTAAAAAGGGTGGTGAGTTGTAAACAAGCTACATTAAAGCTTGTTTTACTATTAGAAAACTAGCTTAATAGTAATTTTTATAGGTAGATGAAAACTATTTAGTTATAAGCACTAGCGTAGGTTTAACTCCACTGTATTGCTATCACATTCATTAATGATAAAAATGCCTTTTCGTGTACCAATAATTTCACGTAAGGAGTCTTGCAAATATTCTACGGTTGCATCACATAACATTTTGCCATTATCCAATTTATTTATTTGAGAATAATTTCTTTCATCTTTTGTTTTACGTATGGAGCGTATTTGCCGCGTGTTTATATTCATAATACCAATACTCCCCAAGCCACTAAATATAAATTCATCTTTACTAATCCATTTAGGAAAACCAATAGATAAATCATTGGAAGGTATTTCTATCACACTTTTATTTTTATAGTGATACAATATTATTTTCTGAAAATTGGCACCCAATATATAATCAGGATGCTGCCAATCTGGCTGTCCTCCAAATATTAGTGTATTATTATATTGTACAGAATCTATTATATTACCGTTTGCATCTCTAAACAAGGTATAATACTGCCCCGTTTTGCTCCAATACTTAGTACAAAATAGCGTACCTTCATAGTTCCATTCTGGGGTAAATTCTCTGCCTGTTTGTGTTAATTGTGTAAGGCTATCGCCATTGGGTTTTATTTTGTATATGTTTTTATCTCTATCGTCAAAAATAATCCAACCATTTCGCCCCCAGCGGGGTTGGCTTTGTGGAATGCCTTTATTGCCATTGCGGGCTAAAACCAAGGTACGTACTTTGGTTTTTATATTATAGGTATGTATGCCTTGGTAAGTGCTACTTTCTAACCAAAATACAAACTCATCCTTATTATTGGGGTTGCTGTGTGGGTTGTAAAACATAATACTATCGGTAAAAAAATAAATAAATCCGCG
>JANMIV010000027.1:0-6933 GCA_031375995.1 Bacteroidota bacterium | reverse complement strand
ACTCTATTACCAAGGCACAGCTCGATTTTAAAGCCGCTTTGGTGAAAAAATCAGATATAGATTTAGTGGTGGGAACCATTATTACCCCAATAAAATTAAGGTTTGGTCCTTTTGACTTTAGCAAAGATATTTCAGTAGGCTCTACCTTTGGAGTAAAATATACTTTAAACCAAGATAAGCAAGCAGTCCTAGATTTCTTAATTGGAGTTGGCGTTCCATCTGTTACTCTTGATAGTTTTTCAACTCGTGGCAAAACCATAAAAACACAAGATTTATTAGCTTTTACTCCTTCCTTAGGTGCAGTAATAGAAATGGGAAACGCACAAGTGGGCATATTTGTAGGGTTCGACTTTATTTCTAATGCTAATGAAATAAAATATGGCTGGATTTATCAGGCCAAACCTTGGGTGTCTTTTGGTATAGGCTACTCGATGTTTTCTTTCAACTTAAAGAAGTAGTCAACTGCTTTTAGTGTTTAAAATATAAATACCCTAACTAAGGCTTTTAGTAAAAACGAGCACATTTAATTCTGCCGGGAATGCGGTAAACCAAACTCACACTTAGGGTCATAAACCAATCATTATAATCAGGGTTCCCTCTTTTATAGCCTGCTTTATTATTGGCTACGCCCAATACCTCATAACTTCTATCGGCTATTTGTTGCGTAGCCAAGCTTTTTTTACTTAAATCAGTGTATTTGGTGCTTACATCATCTAAGTAATCGGTAAAAGTTCTTCGGAAGTTTAAATTGGCTTCAAAGGCATATTGCCTTTTAAAAATATACTTTATGCCAATACCAAAAGGAATGGCAGCCGCATAACTGCCATAAGCAACGTCTTCTGTCTTTAAATCTCTCAATACAATTTCTCGTCCAGCGTAGCGTGTTTTAGGGCTAAAGTTAAACAAAGAAAGACCACCAAATACATAAGCCGTCATCTTCTTATCAAGCACTCCATATCCGTATTTCAAAAAATTAAATTCAAAAACACCAGAATACTCTGCTATATTAGAGGTGAAATTTAAGTTCCTAATTTGATTGTGGTCAAAATTTTTATCGTTACCGCTTACTTGCAAAACGGATATAGCCCCAGTAAATGACCAAGAAGTATTGAAATTATACCTGCCAAAAACATTTGCCGCCCCATTGGTCTCATTCCATGCAATACTCGGTGCCAAATCTCCCCAATAATTGGCAAGACCTAAACCAACTCCCACATCAATATTTTGCGCGCGACCAATGCCATGAAAAGCTATAATGATTAAAAAAAAGACCTTTTTCAATGCTTAGTTAAATTTAGGGCAATCAGGCCCTTTACCTCTTATAATGTAGGTAATAGTAATGCCTGACATAAAATATATATCGTTTGAAAACAAACTTTTATTGCTTCTTTTGTCTCCTTCTTTAAAAACACCTACTGGAGTGGGAACTGGATTGTTTTCCCAACTTCTATCTATTTCCCAACTTCTATCAGCCAAAAGAGCTGCTTCGGAACCTGTAGCGCCTTTTACCACATCTCTACTTCCATATACTCCACCCACATCATCTAAATAATTGGTGGTAGTAAATCTTATACCCGATTCAAATCCTAGATAAAAAGCATCGCTTATCCTAGCTCTAAAGCCAACACCCATTGGAATACAAATTTCTGTTAAATTATACTTTAGTAAACTATTATACGTAGTTGAGCCTTGCCCTTCGGTAGCAAGCGGCTGCAATTCAACTATTCTCCCAGCAAAGTCTGTTTTAGGATTAAAATTAAATACACCCACTCCAGCAAACAAATAAGGTATCATAGGTCTAGCACTGATTCTTTTTATATTGTTTTTAAGTAAATTATACTCAAAATGCACGCTAAACTCAAATATATCAGTATAAAAATTAAGGTTGCGGAGTTTACTAGCAGCCACAGAACTTTGCTTATCATCGCCACTCACCCTGCCATAACCGCCATATCCTTTAACCGCCCACCTATTGTTAAAGTTATAACGCCCAAATAAGGAAGTAGCAAAATAGGTGTTGGAAAAATTTATTTTCTCATCACTTAAATCACCCAAGTATTGTGAGGTGCCAAATAGCATTCCTACCTCAATTTGTTGCGCCTTTGCTGGCATCAAAGCCAGTAATGTAAATAATGTTAGTAAAATACTTTTTATTGAACTCATATATAAAAAACGACTGCTTTTTTATTTAAAATGCATTATGTAACGGCACACTTTTAAACGTAATGGACTGGTAATTATTTTCAACCAAAACGAAAAAATGGAACGGCAATGTAATTATTTTATGAGATTTATGCACATTTCAGTAGGAATTTTTAGCTTATCTAAAGAAAATTGGCAATATTTAATCGTTCTTCCCTTGCTAGAAAACAGTTTTTCGTAATGCGTTTTTATGTTTTTTAACTCTACATAAGGATGCAAATCTTGGTGTACATTCCTTATTACCTCATCCACTTCTATATTTACTTGCTCAAGGGTAATAAGGGTATAATCAAATAATGCATCATCGTCCGTTTTAAAGCGAACGAGTCCCTTTGGTTTTATTATTTGTTTATACAAATCTAAAAAACGAGGGTGCGTAAGACGGTGCTTTTCATGTCTATCCTTAGGAAAAGGATCAGGGAACGTAATCCAAATTTCCGACACTTCATTTTCTCCAAAAGTCAAGGCTATTTTCTCTACCAACATTCTTATAAATGCTACATTATTAAGCCCTTGCTCCAGCGCTGCGCCCGCACCCTTCCACATTCTATTGCTCTTTATATCAATACCTATAAAATTTTTGTCTTGGTGCACAGTAGCCAAATTGACTGTGTATTCCCCTTTACCACAAGCCAACTCCAATACTATAGGTTTATCATTCTTAAACACTTCTGCACTCCATTTTCCTCTTAAATGATATGGAAAATCAAAACAATGCTCCATTTGAGCAAATTCTGCAAATCTTCTTAACTTATCTTGTCCCATTCGCTGCGCAAAATATAATTTTATAAGAAGTGTAAATTGTTTTTCATGCCATTGGCTAATTTTTTCTCTCCACCATAAACAAAATTGCGCTAAAATTTACTACATTCGCCACACTTTATGCAAAAACGTTGGATACCAAAACCTGAACCTGATAAACAGAAAGTAGAGGCTTTGGCAAGCGCTATAAACGTAAATAAAGTACTTTCCTCCATTTTAGTACAAAGAGGAATTGACGATTTTGAAAAAGCAAGACGATTTTTTAGGCCCCAATACAGCCAATTATATGACCCCTTTTTAATGAAAGGGATGAATATAGCCATTAACAGAATAGACGAAGCCTTATCCAAAAAACAAAAAGTACTTATTTATGGCGATTACGATGTAGATGGAACCACCGCAGTGGCAACGGTTTACGATTTTTTCTCCAAGCGTTTTGATGAAATAGAGTATTACATACCCGACAGATATACCGAAGGTTACGGTATTTCGTTTATGGCCATTGACTGGGCTAGCAACAACAATTATAAGCTAATTATAGCCCTTGATTGTGGCATAAAAGCAAATGATAAAGTAAAATATGCCAATAAAAAGGGGGTGGATTTTATTATATGCGACCATCATTTACCTGGTGATGAATTACCAGATGCAGTAGCCATTTTAAATCCAAAACAAGCAGATTGCCCCTATCCATTCAAAGAACTTTCTGGTTGCGGAATTGGTTTAAAATTGGTTCAAGCTTACTGCATAAAACACAATATTGATTTTAAAGAGGTAGAAGAATACATGGATTTATCGGCCATAAGTGTTGCCAGCGATTTGGTAAATATTATGGACGAAAACCGCATTTTAGCTTACCAAGGACTAAAAAAACTAAAAGACAATCCCAACAGAGGTATTAAGGCATTACTGGAAAACTATGCTGCAAAACCCGAATACTCAGTAAACGATATTGTTTTCTTTATTGGGCCTCGTATAAATGCAGCAGGCAGGATTGCAGATGCCAAAGATTCTGTTAGGTTAATGATTTCTGACAAAGACAAAGACTCGCACGACATTGCAGAAATGATTAACCACCACAACAATGAGCGCAGAAACTTTGACAGCAGTATTACAGAAGAAGCCTTTAATATGATATTGGCCGACAAGGATTTTCACAATAGGAAATCAACCGTTTTGTTTCATTCCGAATGGCATAAGGGCGTAATTGGTATAGTAGCTTCTCGCTTAATAGAAAAATACTATAGACCTACTATTGTGTTAACGGAAAGCAATGGAATGGCGGCAGGTTCTGCCCGCTCGGTGGAAGGGTTTGATTTGTACCATGCCATAGAAGAATGCAGTGATTTACTGGAGCAATATGGTGGACATACACATGCTGCAGGACTTACATTAAGAGTAGAAAACGTGCCCAAGTTTATTGAAAAATTTGAAAGCATTGTAGTCAAAAATATTGAAACACGCAGCCTAACACCTGAAATAGAATACGATTCGGAAATTCCTTTTAGAGCCATTACACCTAAATTTTTTAGCGTATTAAAACAATTTGCTCCATTTGGTCCTGGCAATGCCAGCCCTATATTTATGACACGCAATGTATGGGATGTAGGCGATGTAACCATAGTAGGAAACAACCACTTACGCATGAGCTTAACACATGAAGAAGGGGGTAGAATATACAAGGCTATTGGGTTTGGATTAGGCGAGTACTACGATAAAGTTTCCCAAGGAATTAGCTTTGATATTTGCTACTATATTGAGGAAAACCACTTCAATGGCCATGTGAATTTACAACTCAATATAAAGGACATTTTATTTAAATCGTAGCTACAACAAACTTGGCCTTTGCAAATTGGCTTCGCAATTGGGTATTAAAGTATAGTCAGCACCCTTTCTGGCGGACGAGCCACTACTGCTTTATTGCCATTTACAACTATAGGCCGTTCTATCAATATAGGATGCTCCACCATGGCTTGTATCCATTCCGCATCACTTACATTTTTATGGCTATATTTTTCCTTATATACTGCTTCACCTTTGCGTATCAATTCAATGGGTTTTATGCCTAGTTTAGCAATAAGTGCTTCCAAATCAGGTGGAGTAAAGGGGGTGGTCAAATAATTGACAATGGTATATTTAACTCCCTTTTCCTCTAAAATACGCAATGCATTGCGGCTTTTACTGCATCTGCTATTATGGTATATGGTAATCATTGTTTCATTGTTTAAATTACACCAATCACAAGGCTGTAAATCTGCTGTAAAGCCAACACCCTCGCACTGAGGGCAAACATATCCGCATCCTGCCATTTATTGAGTTAATTGGTGCGGGAATATAAAACAAATAGCACCATACTATTTACATTATAGTTGATGCTATAGTTTTTTATTAGCTACTAATTTTGTTTATTTGGCACCATTATAATAGAAAAAACCATGAAGAAAATATTTATTGCTTTAAGCATATTGCTAGCTACCAGTTTAAATAGTTTTGCAAAACAAAAATTAGAAAAAGGGTTATATGCAGAAATTACCACTACTAAGGGCGTAATTTTAGTACAATTAGAATTTGAAAAAACACCCCTTACAGTAGCAAATTTTGTGGGTTTAGCAGAAGGCAAAATAAAAAACACAGCAAAAAAAGACGGAGTACCCTATTACGACAGTATCAAATTTCACCGTGTAATTCCTAATTTTATGATTCAAGGTGGCGACCCAACCGGAACTGGACAAAGCGGCCCTGGCTACTCTTTTAAAGACGAATTTGTATCCGGTTTAAGTTTTACTGGCCCCGGTATATTGGCCATGGCCAATGCTGGCCCTGCCACCAATGGAAGTCAGTTTTTTATTACCCATGTAAAAACAGCTTGGTTAGATTACAAGCATACCATTTTTGGCCATGTAATTACTGGGCAAGAGGTAGTAAATGCCATACAACAAAACGATATTATTTTACATATAAAAATAATACGCAAAGGCAAGCCAGCACGCAAGTTCAAAGCAGCAAAGGTTTTTGAAGAATTAAGGAATAAATAAGCACTTGAATTCTTGTTCCTTTAACTATTGAATTCTATATAAAAGTGGATAAAACCCTATTAGTATAATAAATGTTTTAATGGTTTAATACCAAAAATTAGCGCAGATTCAATTCCACCGTATTGCTATCACATTCATTAATGATAAAAATGCCTTTTCGTGTACCAATAATTTCACGTAAGGAATCTTGCAAATAAGATACTGTAGCAGCACATAACATTTTACCATTGTCTAACTTATTAACTGTCCAGTAATTTCTTTCGTCTTTTGTATTCCGTATGGTGCGTATTTGCCTTGTATTGATATTCATAATACCTATGCTTCTGTACCCATTGTAAATAAACTCCTCTTTGTTTATCCATTTTGGAAAACCTATAGATAAATCAGTGGCAGGGATTTCTATTGCACTCCTCTTTTTATAATTATACAATATTACCTTCTGATTATAGGTGCCCAATAGATAATCAGGATGCTGCCAATCTGGTTGCCCCTCAAATATGTCAGAGCCATTGTATTGTATAGAGTCTATTATGTTACCATTTTGGTCTCTAAACAAGGTATAGTATTGCCCTGTTCTGCTCCAATATTCAGTACAAAACATAGAGCCATCGTAGTTCCATTCGGGTTTAAACTCTCTGCCAGTTTGTGTAAGTTGGGTAAGGCTATCGCCATTGGGTTTTATTTTGTATATGTTTTTATCTTTATCAGCGAAAATAATCCAGCCGTTGCGTCCCCAACGGATATCACTTTGTGGAATGCCTTTATTGCCATTGCGGGCTAAAACCAAGGTACGCACCTTGGTTTTTATATTATAAGTATGTATGCCTTGGTAAGTGCTACTTTCTAACCAAAATACAAACTCATCCTTATTATTGGGGTTGCTGTGTGGGTTGTAAAACATAATACTATCGGTAAAAAAATAAATAAATCCGCG
>JANMIV010000531.1:0-2923 GCA_031375995.1 Bacteroidota bacterium | reverse complement strand
GAAGCATGGTAATGTTGCATGTTAATTTGATAAACCATACGAATACTTATATTACCTTAAGCTAAGTAAGGCGATACACGACTGCAGCCAGTTCTACTTAATAAAGGCTTACTTATATGTTTGCTGTAGTTGACATGACGTTCTTTTAAAAAATGCTCAAGGTACCGCCATGCCCGGGATTCTCCTCCTTCTTGAAAGTTTTTGTTTGGTGTAGTGATTTCAGCATTTAAATCTGCACCCCTTATTTGACTGTAAACTTGACTATCTAAACTGATTATATTCCAAGTGTCTTCAAGCACCAATTTGTGCTGCGCAGTCATTTGTGCCTCCCAAAGTTTTTCCCAAATTTTACGGCTTTTTAATTTGCGTACCACGCCATTTGTTTGGTATTCATTCCAAGTAATATGGTGGCTCTTAAATAGCCTTTTCATGGCTTTGTCTCTTTCATAGGTAAGTCCGTTGCCAATTTCTTCTGACGAAAAGATGTTTTGAACTGAAAAAGAATGAAAAAGTGCTTCAAAAACGGATTTAGCTTCATTGTGAAATAAGAAAATGGAAGCATCAACACTTTTCAATTTCTCATTCATTTCTTTAAGCGACTCATAAACAAAACGCCAATGTCTTATATCACTATCATGGTGCGCCATCACCGAAGGTTCAAATATATAAACCAATAGCAGTGGAAGCTCAGACTGTTGGGCATAATAAAGCGGCTCATGGTCTGTAAATCGCAAATCGCGTTTGAACCAAACTATATTTATTTTTTGCCTTTGCATTCCCATTTTTAAATAATTTCCACCGCTATTTTTTCGGGTTTAGCATAACTTAAACGTGATAGTTGTTTGGTTGAGTGGTAACAATCTAAGCCAGATATTGCAACGGTTTCTGCCTTTTCAATATCAATAGCACCATGAGGAAGTAAACAGTTTTCAGGTATAAATACTTCCACTACCTTCCCTATTATTAGTAGCGTACCATTTATTTTTAATTCGTGCTTTTCAGCAAATTCCAAACCATATTTAATGGTGCTTTCTCTTACATAAGGTGCTTGCAGTAATTTGCCAAATTCAGGTGTTAAACCAGTAGCATTAAACTCCGAAATTTCTTTGGGGTAGCGAGCAGACGTTTGATGCGCTTTTTTATAAGAAGCTTGATTGATATGGTTAATAGTGAAACAATTTGTTTCTAAAATATTTTCAAGTGTATGTCTGCTGGTAGAGTCTGGTCTATTTATAAAACCAACCAATGCAGGATTGGAACCTAAATGCACTACAGAACTAAAAATAGCTAAATTAGTATTTCCATTTTTATCCACGGAACCAATTAAAGAAGCACTTTTAAAACCACTTAGAGAATTCATAAATGCTGCTCTGCCGCGCATTTCCATTTGCAAAATATCATTATGCGAAAAATACCTTGTTTTCATTCTATTATCCTTAACAATTAAATCAACAAAAGAATTCTCAATTTGTTGCGCTTACTATCTAAATAGCCAATTTGCCTTTTTAGGTCTTAAGATTCCGTTTTTTAATTATTTGACCTTAGAAGCACAGAATTGTTTGGCTAAATAACCGAGTATTCAATAACCTTTAATTATAATAAACTATAGGATTTACTAGTACTTTTTGTAAAATCTGTGCATAGCAATAACATGGGGGAAACTGATACATGCAATAAATACGAAAAAACTTGTTATAGCTTGGCCATTGAAAGCGTTTAAGTATCCACACTTAATACTATAAAGCAAGGCTGCAAACAATAGGAATGCTCCAACTGTAAATGGAAGTGCTTTTAAAAACAAAGACCTGTTATCTGTGTATAATCCTTTTTTTAAATGTGACCAACCATTTAAACTGTGTTGGCCAATAAAATACAAACCAAACGAGGTAATTAGAGGCAGTTGAATACTGATTGCAAGCATACAACAACTTAAAAGCATTGCAGGTTTGCGTTCCCAAAAACCCCAGACCAATGAAAAAAAAACAAGTAGGATGCTAAGCATTTTTCCATCCGCTTGGGTCAACTGAAAAAAGAAAACACCCATGTTTTCTAATATATGACGGGTTTCAACCGCATGTCCGCATAAAATAATACCTAAAAGTAAACTACCCCACAACCCACTTTTTATTGGGCTTTTATGGTTTGGTTGCCATTCTTCCATATCACTTTGCCCAAAATGCCATATAGAGTAAATAAGGAATAGGAGCAGTGAGGTATTTGGAAAAGCCAACCAAAAAACCAAATAAGCAATAGCTGCGCCCAAATAGCGTAATACAAAATTTAAATTGACAGGACTTTCTAAACTACGTTTATCTAGCAAGTGGTCAACCGCGCCATGGGGTATTCCAACAAAAAGCAATCCAAAGAAAAACAGTACGGGCTCGACCCAACTAAATATAGAGGGCGTTGCGCTATGCAAAATCCACAAACTTAGTGACAGTAACACTAATAATAAAGGTCTTAACAAGGACTTGTATTTTACAAACGCATCTAAACGCCAAGCATGCAAAAAAGGCCCAAAAGGTAAGGTAATTAGTATTCTTAAGTCTTGGTACAAGGAAGTTTTTTCGTCTAAAAACTGCAACACATCTATCGTTTTGTTTTTTTTAAACAACGCTTGAAATATAGGTTTACCTTGTGCAGGCTGCTTACTTAGAATTAATAGTAGCAGGCGGTCATAAAACTTAAATCGAGAGAAACGTAAAATTGGGGCAGGTTGGATATTTTTTTGTAAGCCATTAGTCAATATTTCAGCATGGTAGAACATATTTTTGAAAGCATATCCAGTGCTAGGCTTCACTGCACCAGCTCTTCCTCCTATAGAAATAACTCTTGGTAATTGATTGACAGCAATAGCAGCAGTGCTCATAGGAATACAACCCTTTTCGGTGTCTAAAATCGTAAATTTACCAAATCGTTTAGT
>JANMIV010000501.1:0-3223 GCA_031375995.1 Bacteroidota bacterium | reverse complement strand
AGGGCCAGTTCTTCCTTGGCTTTCATCAGTCAATACAGTGGTATAAATACTATCTTTATTAAAATAACAAGGGCGATTAATCTCAGAATACGATATAACAGTATCTCCTTCCGCAAACCTAATTAATAGGTAGTAACGCCCCTTTGGCTTTGGAACTATTTGGGTGGGAACATATTTACCATTACCAACATTTACGCATAAATCCAATACAGCAGGGCTGCTTGAAGAATCTATTATTGCCACAACGGCATTACTTACTGTAGGTGCTTGTCCATTATTTAAGTAGGCAATAGACTTTGTGATTCTAATGGTGTCTTTTACTAATTTATTAGGGTCTAAAGGGTCATACACAATCATACCTTCTACTACATATTGGCTTTCTCCTTCACCAGCATCTATGTCTATCTTTTCTACGCAAGCACTTAGCATTGATAATAGGAAGGCAACTATAATATTTATTTTATGAATTTTTTTCATGGTTATATTAAACTAAAAAGGGGACTAAAACTTGAAATTATAAGTGAATGCAGGAATGGGTACCGCAAATAATGAAAACTGAACCAATTCAGTAATCCCTTGCGACTTATCATTGATGCGTGGATAAACCGCAAATGCATTTCGTCTTCCTAAAAGGTTATACACCCCAAATATTATTTCCCACTCATACGTATATTTCATGCGCTTTAAAAAGTTTGTAGGCATTATTTCTGGCTGTATTCTGTTTTTGCTTTTAACGGTGGCTGTTAAGTCAATTCTAAAAAAATCAGGGATGCGTATATTGTTTCTAGGCGCATTTGGATTATGAGGAACTCCAAAACCTTCATAAGAAAACTTATTGGTAGGCAAATTAACAGGGGTGCCGCTGCCATAAATCATATTGGTGTTTATTGTCCAACGCTTACTTAAGTCATAACTTACTATAACATTTAAATTGTGTAGTTTGTCAAAACGAGTTGGATACCAGTCATTGTTATTAATTCTGTCTACTTGGCGTTCTGTTTTAGCAATGGTATAACTTATAAATCCGGTTAATCGCCCAGTATTTTTCTTTACAAAAAACTCTAAGCCATATGCCCTTCCTTTACCACTTAAAATTTGTCCTTCTAAAAATGGATTCAGTAGCAAATCTGCACCATCAATATAGTCTATTTGATTTTCCATAGTTTTATAGTAGGCTTCAACAGAAGTTTCGTAATCATTTTTGGCATTACCAAAGTTTTTAAAATAACCAATTGCAACTTGATCACTCAATTGAGGCTTAATATTGTTGGTACTAGGTGTCCAAACGTCCAAAGGAATAGAAGCAGCCGTATTTGAAATTAAATGAATATATTGAGTAGTGCGCATATAGCTTGCTTTTACACTACTTGATGAGTTTAGCTCATATTTAACCGCTGCTCTCGGCTCAAAGTTGTAATAGTTTTGCATCGATTCCCAGTCGTCATACTTTTCTATTCCTTGTAACTCACGTCCAAAAGTGTTAAATCCATTTCCATAAATTTGTTTTTCCCCTTTTCCAAGGTAATGGAAAGTAGAGAATCGCAAACCATAGCTTACTGAAAATCTACTATTAATTACTTGATCGTTTGATACATATAATGCATTTTCAAGTGCGTATTTAAAAGGTAAGTCAATACTTTGTTTTACGCCTCCACTTACAAAACTAGCATTGGCAGGACGGAAAGTGTAGAATAAACCCTGTCCACCAAAATTAATAGTGTTTTTGCTGTTGGAATACCAAGTGAAATCTTGCTTTAAACTATAGTTTATAATGCGAGAAGTCCATTTAAAGGCTTCACGTGCACCAATATTATCAGTTCCAATACCGTAGTCGTAATTGCTATAAAAGGCGGTGGTATTACTAAATAATTTATTACTATTAATATGATTCCAGCGGGCTGTTAGAGTTTGATTTCCCCAATTGAAGCCAAAAGAAGCTACACCAAAAACATCGCGACCAATATAACCTGAAAGAAATACCTTGTCTTTTTGACCTAAACTGTAGTTTGCCTTTAAAGTTAAATCGTAAAAATAAAGTTGTAGGCCATCAAAGTCTTTATTTCCAGCTAAGAATGGTGCTGCCAACACATCACCATAGCTTCTTCGTCCGGCTATAATATAAGAACCTTTACCCTTTTTAATAGGGCCTTCCAATGTTAAGCGAGAGAATATAATACCTATTCCACCTTGTGCAGCAAAATGCTTTTTATTTCCGTCTTTTAAACGCACATCTAAAATAGAGGATAAACGCCCTCCATATTTGGCATTTATTCCACCTTTAAATAATTTTACATCCTTTACAGCATCAGGATTAAAAACAGAGAAAAATCCGAACAAATGAGATGAATTGTAAACTGGTGCCTCATCTAATAAAATTAAATTTTGGTCTATACTTCCGCCACGCACGTTAAAGCCTGATGCCCCTTCGCCTACTGTACTAACACCTGGTAATAACTGAATACTCTTTATTAAGTCCACTTCACCCAATAAAGCTGGAATTTTAGTAATGGCTTTCATGTCAAGCCTATTGGTGGACATTTCTGTTGTTTTTAAATTTTCATCCTTCCGTTCACCAGTTACGTTGATTGTTTTTAGTTCTTTGGTTTGCGGAGTTAATTCTATATTTAGTTTTTGGCTTGTACCCAAATCAACAACTTGATTTAAAGTGGTGTACCCAACATATTTAACGGAGATATTGTAGGTACCAGGGCTTAAGCTGAGAGAGAAAAAGCCATATTCATTAGTAGCAGTACCTTTACCATTTTCTTTTGTAACTACCGAAACGCCTATAAGTTCTTCACCAGTCTTGGCATCGCGCACATAGCCGCTTAAAACCGATTTTTCTACTTTTTGCGCAAATCCGCTGCCGATAATAAAAATGAAAAGAACAGAGTGAACAGCTTTTAATAGCTTATTGAATACCATATATTTTGTTTTATAGTTTAAAGAATAAAATATGCTCTTTGTTTTCCCTAAAGTAAATTATTGGATAAAAAGCGGGGCAAATCTAATAGAAACATGGGTTTATGAACTATGATTTTTATTTAAAAGGTAAATTTAAGAGATGTTTTTATATTATCCTTTTGTTATGCTTCAAAAAAAAGCCAAATGAGAGTACATTTGGCTTTTTTAGGTGTTTTAAAAACTACTTATGCAAAAGCATTTTCGCCAGTAATATCTAATCCAGTAATTAACAAATGAATATCGTGTGTTCCTTCGTAAG
>JANMIV010000480.1:0-3903 GCA_031375995.1 Bacteroidota bacterium | reverse complement strand
GAACAGGTTTATTTTGCAAAATGGCCTCTATCTTCTCCATTACCTCAGGTGTTAAAAGCGGTACCACACTAAAAGCCTTTAAGTTTTCTTCCAATTGCGAAACCTTGCTAGCTCCCAATATCACCGTAGAAACATACTCGTTTTTCAAGCACCAAGCTAAACTGAGTAGCGCAATAGAAGTACCCAACTCATTGGCCAATGCCGTTACCTTTTTCGCTTTTTCCACTTTATTGTCCATAAACATGCGCTCCTTTAGCCAATCAATCCCATCAATACTCAAACGAGTATCCGTAGGCATTCCATCATTGTACTTACCAGTAAGCAATCCACTTGCCAGCGGACTCCAAATAGTAGTACCTAACCCGTGGTGCTTAAATAAATGAACATACTCTTTTTCCATTTTTTCGCGTTCAAACATATTGTATTGCGGTTGCTCCATAGTAGGGCCAATTAATCCATATTTTTCTGCCACCACATGCGCCTCCATCAATTCACTTTCACTCCATTCACTAGTACCCCAGTATAGTATTTTACCTTGTTCTATAAGCGTATTCATAGCCCTTACCGTTTCCACTATGGGCGTATTCTTATCAGGGCGATGGCAATAAAACAAATCAATATACTCCACCTGCAAACGCTTCAAAGCAGCATGGCAACCTTCCATTATATGTTTACGACTCAAACCAGTTTGGTTGGGTAAATCTTGCTCATAGCCAAAAAACACCTTACTAGAAACCGTATAACTACTTCTTGACCATTTCATCTTATTCAAAATAGCACCCATTACCGTTTCCGATTGTCCGCGGGCATATATTTCCGCATTGTCAAAAAAGTTAACCCCATTATCGTAGGCCATTTTCATTAGTTCCTCGGCCGTTCCGTCCTGTATTTGTTTACCAAAAGTAAGCCAACTTCCAAAGCTCAAAGCACTTACTTGCAAGCCCGAATTTCCTAAGCGTCTGTATTCCATATTTTTTATTGTTATATTAAACCAAAGTGCAATTATAGCATTATAGCCATTTATAAAAGACATAATTTTTATGTAAGTTTGGATTTTTCTTTCCGCCACCACATGCAGTCCATTAATCTCTCACAACTCCTTTATAAAATAGACGAAACCTTGCAAAGTCAGTTTGGCTACCAAACATTTTGGATAAAAACCGAAATAACCGATGTGAAGAAATATGAATCAAAACGTTGGTGCTTTCTTAAACTAATAGAAAAAAAAGACGAACAAATAGTAGCAGAAATAAAAGCCACCGCTTGGAGCCAAGGTTACGCTTTTATAGAGCAATTTGAACGTTTAACACAACAGCAATTTGGCAATGGCCTACAAATAATAGCCAAAGTAAAAGTAAAATACAGTATTAAATATGGTCTTAGCCTCGACCTACTCGAAATAGACAATAGCTTTGCACTAGGGCAGCTAGAACTCCAAAAACAAGCTACCTTAAAACGCCTAGTAGATGAAAGCAATGGACAAATTATAAAAGACGATGAGCAATACATAACACCCAATAAGAGGCTTAAATTGCCCATTGCAATGCAGAAAATAGCATTAATTACTGCCCACAACTCCGATGGACAGCGTGATTTTAAGAACGAACTCATAAACAACAGTTACGGATATACATTTGAAGTACACGAATACCTAAGCCAAATTCAAGGCGATATAGCGCATGAAAACATCATCAAACAGTTTGAACAAATTTTGAGTAGCAATATCAATTACGATTGTGTGGCTTTGGTAAGGGGAGGAGGGAGCGAAACCGATTTTAAACCCTTTGAGCAATACCAACTAGCTGAATTAGTAGCCTTTTATCCCATTCCAGTATTTACAGGTATTGGGCATGATAGAAATACATCCATGGTAGATTTAATGGCGCGCCAACTTAAAACACCCACCAAAGTAGCTGCATACATAGTGGAGCACAACTTTGCATTCGAAAACAATTTGCTTTACTTATTAAACCAAATAGAGCAAAATATAACCCTTAAAATAGACAGAGCCAAACAAAATTTAGCCAGTTTAAAACGCCTATTACATTCACTCGATCCACAAAATGTACTTCAAAAAGGCTATGCCATTATCAGGTCAAACAATAAAATAGTTACCAAAGCCAATCAGCTAGCCGTAGGCAATGAAGTAGAAATAAGCATACAAAATTCAAAAATAACCAGTACCATCAACACCATTGAAACAAGCAAATAGATGAAAAATAACGACTTAAGCTATTACCAAGCACAGCAAAAATTAGAGCAAATAGTTGTGCAAATGGAAAACAACGAGGCAGACTTAGAAACACTATCCGAAAAACTAGTAGAAGCAAAAGCATTGGTAAAACTGTGCGAAACCAAATTGCGAAAAATAGAAAACGCCATTCAATCCGAAGAAACGGAATAACAATTCAATCAGTCACCTCTTTTTATTATGACTTTTTAGGAGCTTGTACCTGCTTTTGCCCATAGTTGCTTGGTTACACTGCGCAAGCTATTTGGCTCAATCAGGGCTAAAAATAAATTATTTATATATATTTTAGGAGCAAAACAACAATTAACAACCGCATTCAGTTACAAATACCTATTCGTTTTCCGTGTTTAAATTTCTAATAACCAAACCCTACAGTCATTTAATGCAATAAACTTGATTTTGTAAGCTGCTAAGCTTACTTTCGCAGGCGTTTATCATATAAAAAAACTTTGTGCGAAGTGTAGAAATAATATCCATTGAATCTGATTTCGGTGCAGGAAAAAAGGGAGCCAAATTAGGTCCGCAAGCATTAATAAGCTTACTAAAAAAACAAAATATAACTCCACTATCCAGTGCCAATAACATACGAATTGTAGCTGACGAATTAGAAGAAAATACAGAACACCCCTTCAATAAAAACATAGAGTCTATCTACCAAGTGCAGCAACTAGCCGTTGAAGCAATAGAAAAGTCATTGAGTCAAAATGCATTTCCATTCATATTGAGTGGAGACCACAGCAATGGTTGCGCTGGCATATCCGCAGTAAAAAACCTATACAGCAATCAGCAAATTGGCGTAATTTGGATAGATGCCCATGCCGATTTACACAGTCCATATTCCACCCCCAGTGGCAATATGCATGGAATGCCATTAGCTGCAGCTTTGGCCGTAAACGATTTGGTAGAAGATGCAAACGTAGTAGATGAGGAGTCAGTTAAATATTGGCAAAACTTGGTGCATTTAGGAAGCAAAAAAATTGCACCTAAAATATTGCCCAATAATTTAGTGTTTATAGATTTACGCGACTTTGAAGAAGATGAGGAGATTTTACTTAAAAGTAAAAACATTACCTATTTTACCCCAACTATGCGCAAAGAGTTAGGGATAGAAAGCATACTTCATAAAACCTTAGAGCAGCTAGCTCATTGCGACTACATTTATGTTTCCTTTGATGTAGATAGCCTCAGTCCAGATATTTCAATAGGCACGGGTACACCCGTCCCAAATGGAATGAGTGAGGAAGAGGCCGTTTTCTTATTGAAAAAACTAATCAACCATCCCAAAACAATTGCTTTCGAAATTACAGAGATAAATCCTTTGCTTGATAGAGAAAGACCCATGGAAGAAGTGGCTGCCAGAATACTAAAAAAAGTATTTGAACAATAAATACAGCTAAATACTTGTTTTCTATCTAAAAATCACGACATTTGCAGCCCGTTTAATTTTAAATGGTAAAACACATAACTTTAATTTACTTAAAAACATGTCAGTAAAAATCAGATTACAGCGTCATGGACGCAAACAAGCACCTTACTACCACATAGTTGTGGCAGATGCTCGTGCACCTAGAGATGGTAAGTTTATTGAACTAATTGGTTCATATAAGCCACAAACCATTCCTGCAACCATTGAATTAAACAACGAAAGAGCC
>JANMIV010000478.1:0-8637 GCA_031375995.1 Bacteroidota bacterium | reverse complement strand
TGATAGCAGCACCAAGCAACAGCTATCCATTTTGCCAATCATTTTAAAAACAACCCATTATGCTAAACCTTTTTTTAGTTTTGATGGGAATGACAAAAACCCTTTTTCTTTGAGCTACCAATCAGGTTATTATCAAATTATTAAAGATTCTATGGTTTATCATTTTACGGGAACCTCGGGGTTGGGCTTATACCGAATTAAAACAGATAGTTTAATGCAAAGGAACCTTATCAACAATAGGGGGTACAGAAATTCGCAAATGCACTTAGATTCTTTGATTAAGGCAGTAATTCAAAATTATAATAATGCACTGATAAACAATAAAATGATTGCGACAAATAAGTAAACAAATAAATGACAAAAAACCATGAATTAAACTTGTTTTTGTACTAAAAAAATGTAGTTTTGCCACTTAAATAGTTTTTTATTCTATCCCTTATGAAAACAACAGTACTAAAAATAGCCTTGCTGACATTTATAATTGGTTTAGCGTTGCAAAGTAAAGCGCAAACAAACACTTGGACTAATGCCAATGGAACGGGTCTTTGGAGTGATGCAGATAATTGGTCTGAAGCACATGCGCCAGATGGGACTGAGACGCTAATTCAGTTTGACGGTACTTCAACGGCTGCTTGTTTAATAGATGGAGTAGCAGATTTAAGCTCTACAGGAGGAACTCCTTTGACGCTTACTACCGCCTATACTGGAACACTAACGCTTGACAATAGTTTAACTATGGAAATAGGTGCCGTAAATTTGTTAAGAGGAACCATAACTTGTAATACAGGAAGCAGTTTTATAGCTACTTCTTTATCTTTTGGAACCTCGAACAGTAATACTAGGGCTTTTAATGGCACAAATGCATCATCTATTACAATTAACGGAACATTAAACATGGGTAGTCCTGCAGCAAACAATGCCACATTTAATGCTAGCAGCAATACTACAGATGGCACCACAGTAACTGGTGCTATTACAAATCCTTCGAACGGTACTTTTAACCATAATAGTGGAAAGTTTACCATTCAAGTTAATAGTTCTGGACTTACAAGAACTATTCCTGCCAGAACATATCACAGATTACAACTATTAAATAATTCTTCAGGAACGGTAACCTTTACTGCGGCAAGTGCAATAACTATAAATGAGAATTTACAACTAAGTTCTTCTAATTCAGCAAGTACTACTAATTATACATTTACTTCGTCAGGAGCTTTGAATATAGCAGGTTCTCTTGATGTAAGTGGTCATGCGAGTACCAATTTAGGAACTTCTACCTTGCCAATGAATATGAGTGGTACAACAGCACAAACTATTATTGGTGCTTCTACTATAGGTGCAGGTGCAACTTCAGCTTTAAATATTACAAATACTGCTTCTACTGTTACCTTAACATCAGGGTCTTTGTTCGTAGGGGGTAATTTCACTATCAATAGTTCTGCTACTTTTATTACGAGTGCTAATACAGTAAGTTTTGGTGGTAATGTTACCAATTCAGGAACCTTTACTCCAAGTACAAGTACCATATTTTTTAGAGGAACCGCAACACAAGCAATCAATTGGGGTACTACTACATTAAGCACATTGACTTGTTCCAAAACAAGTGGTACGGCTACCATTAATTCTTCTACTACCATTACAGATTTAATGACTTGTACTAGTGGTACGCTTAATATGAACGGTAATATAATTTTACAATCTAATTCTACTAAAACCGCTAATTTCGGTTCTTCTGCGGGAACAGTTAGTGGAAACGCTACCGTACAACGTAATATCAGTTCATCAGGCAGAAGATATCGCTTTTTGGCATCTCCAGTTATAGGTGCTACTATGAGTTCATGGATAAGTACTATACATATTTCTGGTACAGGTGGAGCTGCTAACAATTTTGATGCTACAACAGGAAATCAAGCTTCGGTATTTACTTATAATGAAGCACTTACTACTGGCGATATCAATACAGGGTGGACAGGTGCTACTAATGGAACTACTCAAGCGTTAACATTAGGTACAGGTTTTAGAGTGTTTGTAAGAGGGTCTCGCAGCGGTAACAAAATTGGTGCTCCTCCTTATGATACGCAAGATGAAGTAACACTTTCGGTTACTGGTGCTTTGCAAAACGCTAATTTTACATTTAGTCCTACATTTAATTCTTCTGGCACTATAGGCAATGATGGCTGGAACTTATTGGGTAATCCATTTGCTTGTTCTTATAACTGGAATGGTTTTTTTGATGGTGGAACCAATAGAACCAATATAGATCCTACCATATATATATATGATGGAACTACCAATGCTTACTTAAGTTTTAATGCTACCTCTAATTCTGGTGGTTTATCAAATGGAACTATCCCTTCTGGTTCAGCGTTTTTTGTAAAAGCAACAGGTGCTAGTCCAGCTTTAACTTTGCCAGCTTCATTTAGAGTAACTACTGACCCCACAGGTACTTTTAAAACCATAGAACCTGAGTTTTCTATAAGAATGCAAACTGCTTCGAGTAATGAAGAAGATAAATTCTTCTTTAAAGTAATGCCAGGTTCAACTGATAATTATGATAACTATGATATCAAAAAATTATATAATTCTAACTTAAATATATCAGCGTATGGTGAAGACAAGCAGTATCTTACTTCAAGCATTATTCCTGAATTAAAAGAATTAACCATTATTCCTTTAAGGGTAACTGCAGCTACTATAAGTACGTATAAATTTTCATTTGGTGGGCTTAGCGCTTTTACCAGCGGTGATTTTGTGCTAATTGACAAGTTTAAAAATACTACTACCGATTTAAATGACAGTGCTACTTATTCGTTTACAATGGATTCTACCGTAGGCAGTTATGGTGATAACAGGTTTGAAATAGCCATTACCAGAAACAGAACAAGCATAGATAAGTACTTGGAAAACCTAAACCGTACTTATCAATTAAATGTATATCCTAATCCAGTTCTTAATGAGTTGAATATAGAAGTTACCCAACATGCAAAAATTGAAAGTATCAGTGTGTTTGATATCTCTGGTAAACAAGTAAGTAATACTACCATGAATACCAATAAAATAGATGTTTCAAACTTAAACAGTGGAACTTACTTTATTGAAGTAATGACAGATAAAGGTCGTTTGACCAGCAAATTTATTAAGTAAGCAAATCAATACTATTTGCCCATAAAAAAAGCAGATCATTTTGGTCTGCTTTTTTTATGAATATATATTTAAACGATGCTCCAATTAAGGAAACTTAGGAAATTTACTAAAGTCGGGTTTGCGTTTTTCTAGGAAAGAATTTTTGCCTTCTTTGGCTTCATCGCTCAGGTAATAAAGTAAAGTAGCGTTTCCTGCTAGTTCTTGAATACCTGCTTGTCCATCTAGTTCTGCATTGAAACTGGCTTTAATCATACGCAGTGCCACAGGACTTTTTTCTATCATTTTCTGGCACCATTTAATGGTTTCGTCTTCCAGTATTTCCAAAGGAACTACTTTGTTTACCAAGCCCATATCCAATGCTTCTTGCGCATTGTATTGGTCGCATAAGAACCAAATTTCTCTGGCTTTCTTTTGTCCAACCACTCTAGCTAAATAACCAGCACCAAATCCACCATCAAAACTACCTACTTTTGGTCCTGTTTGACCAAATTTTGCATTTTCAGCCGCAATGGAAATATCGCAAATTACATGTAATACATGCCCACCACCAATAGCATAACCCGCTACCATAGCCACTACAGGTTTAGGAATTCTTCGAATTTGCATTTGTAAATCCAATACATTTAGTCTTGGAATTCCATCATCGCCCACATAACCGCCATGGCCACGCACACTTTGATCGCCACCGCTGCAAAAGGCTTTTCCGCCTTCGCCAGTTAAAATAACCACACGTACATCTTGGTTTTGGCGAGCCAGTTCCATGGCTTCGCTCATTTCTTGCACCGTAAGTGGGGTAAATGCATTGTGCACATGCGGACGATTGATACTTATTTTGGCAATACCTTCATAGTATTGAAACAAAATTTCTTTGTACTCTTTCAGAGTAGTCCAATTATATTTACTTGTCATATTATATTTAGTTAATAGTTAATAGTCCATAGAAATATTAGCTATGGTCTATTGTCCATTAGCCAAGGTCAATTTTCATTTTCCTAAACGCTTTATACACCTCGGCACTTTTATCCATATCAAAACTCAGTTCTAATATTTTAGCAGTTTCCGAAGTTTCAAAAAACGAATGTAATGCTTGGCTCAATTCATTTTGCGAGGTGCAATTTTCGTAAATTAATCCAAAATCTGCGGCTAAATTTTTGGCTTTTAGCGTATGTTTGGTCAAAAAGAATTTTTCTAATTCAGGAGCATTACTTGGTCCATCAATTAAGTTAAAAATACCACCTCCATTATTATTTAATAAAATAATGCGCAAATTGTTTGGAATATAATGGTTCCAAAAGGCATTTCTATCGTAAAAAAAGGCCAAATCACCTGTTAGGAGAGTAGTAATTTCTTTATTTATAATGGCTGCGCCTAATGCAGTAGATGTACAGCCATCAATTCCACTGGTGCCTCTATTGCCATATACTTTTATTTTTTTTTCAGGCATCCCCAAGTAACTTACATATCTAATAGCTGTGCTATTGGCTATTTGCAAGTGACTATTAGTGGGTAATTGATTCAAAACCTCGCTTACAGCTACCAATTCATTGAACACGGTTTCATTATTTAGGGTAAATAAATAGGCTAGCTTTTTAGTTTCTTTGTTTAAATGAAGCCAATTTTCTTCATAAATAGTATTGCTTACCAAAGGCAGTTGCATGAGTGAATGGAGCACCAATGAAGCCTCCGCAAAAATATAATCCGTTACATTTCCGTAAGTATCTACCAGTTTTTCATCCTGTTGAATTCTGAAATGAAAAACAGGCTTTTGTTTTTTGAGCCAAATTTTTAAGGCTTTCGATAAAACAGGCCCACCTATACTAATAATTAAATCAGGTGCTAAAGTGTTTAAAGTGTCTGGATTGGTTTGCGCAATCAGCAAATCAAAATGAGTAATGGCATTGCTTTCATGCTGATTGGAAACAATATCCGCCAAAATAACAAATCCTTTTTCCGCCAAGACTTTTACAATTTCCGCTAACTCAGTATTGGGTAATCCTTGCCCTATTAATAGTATCTTTTTCTTTGATTGATGAACCGCTTCCATTAGCTTTTTAGCATCAAAAGTAGTTTCAATAATTGGGGGAGTAAAAGGATGTGTAGGCACTATATCTATTGACAATTCCTCGTACAAGGGTTCAATCAAAGGCACATTTATATGCACGGGTCCTTTAACTGGAAACATGGTTTTATTTAATACAATTCGAAGTTCAGAGTTCGAAGTTTGAACTTCAAAATTTAAGCTTCCCCTTACGTGAGTGCCAAATACATTTACTTGGTCAATCATTTGCCCATCTTGCTGATGCAGCAGTTCTGGGGGTCTATCTGCAGTTAAAACAATGAGTGGTATTTTCTGGTAAAAAGCTTCCGCTATGGCTGGGTAAAAATTCAAAGCAGCCGTTCCACTGGTGCAAATTAAAACAACTGGTTTTTGCAATTGTTGCGCCATACCCAAAGCAATATAAGCCGCACTCCTTTCATCAATTATAGTATAGGTTTGTATATTCTTATTGCGATTAAAAGCAAATACCAAAGGCGCAGAACGTGAGCCAGGACATATTACAGCATGTGTAACTCCAAAATCACTGCATAGTTTAGATAGTATGGTTACCTTATTATTCAAAAGCGATGCAAAGTAAGGGCTATTTGCCACCTTATTGAATGATTTTTGATAATAAAATCAGCTTTGTTAGGCAATAGTTAAATTAATAGCTATTCCAATCATTTATATTGTGAATAGTTTAATTTGAAAAATGAGGTACAAACCATTTTTTGAATAAAGTTTGTTACAGGTTGTTTCTGCTGCACTGCTTATTCTTTTACCAATTTCAAGGCTTGTGTACCTTCACTTCTATAATCAATTTTTACCCAATATAATCCATTCGCTAAGCTAGAAACATCTAGTTTTTCGCTAAAGTAATTTTGATTAAAAACCAATTGCCCTGAGGCCCTGTAAATGCTAATGGCACTGAATTTAGTGTTTCGAAAGTTTTCTATAAGTATTAAGTTGTGGGCAGGATTTGGATAAATTTTCGATTTTAAAGGAGATTCTTTTTTTGTAATATTTTGTACTGTAGTTTTTGCAAGGTGACATTCATTATCGACAGAGGGAGAAAATGAAATAGTACCTCTTAAACTGTCGCTGTAACATATTAAACCCTCATAAAAAATCCCATATTCAGCATTTGAATTATTGCAATACTTTCCGTTTATTTGGGGGAATGCAGAACTTGTTGAACCAATATTTTTAACAATAGAGCCTAATTTATATTTTCTGTTGGAATCGGTATTATATGCATCAAATATTATATTACTAAAAGTGTCCTTATATATTTGAGTAACTTTTATAGTGTCGTTTTTTAAAAAAGTCGAATCAGCATAGCATTTAGCCCTTGAATTTCCAACAATAAATTTATCGTTAAGTTGAGGGTTGAATGAATAGATAAATTTAAAATCATTATTTATTTTGTCAAACCAATAAATGCTATCATTTGAATTGTACAAAAATTCTGCTCCTACAGTTTCTGAGGTTCTTGCAAATTCAGTTCTATTCGGACCTATTATTTGAATAGCTTCTACATTCCATTTTTTAACTTTTAAGTTAGATAATAAGGTGTCTTTTGTATAGGTAAATTGAAAATACTTTCTTGATGTTGGAGAAAAAGATCTATACACCCAAGTAGCACCAGGCGGACACCAAGGTAAAGTATCTATTACCTGAGATTTGGCTTGAAAAAATAGTGAGATAAGGAGTAAACCTAAAAATGTTGTTTTCATATTATTCTTTTATCGAGAAAAATTTGGCATTTTGAGCAACACCTAGCTTGAATGCGAGTATCAAAAAAAGCAAGGGCAAATATTCTATTTTGAAGCATATTTTTGCAATAGAATAATATTAATAATTGGGGACGTGCAATACAGGTACGCGAGGCGGTTTTATGCATTTTTAATCTTTTATTTCTCAATTATTTTTGATTTTACAATACAATTGTTTTTGCAATAGTTAACCGTATTAAAAATATATTCGCAGTCAAATATTTAAGCATCTATAATGAAAATACTTTGTGTAGGCCGCAATTACAGTGAACATGCCAAGGAGCTTGGAAATGCTGTTCCTGAGAATCCAGTAATATTTAGCAAGCCCGATACTGCTTTGCTAAAAAATGGTGAAGCCTTTTATTTACCCAGTTTTAGCAACGATGTGCACCATGAAATAGAACTGGTAATAAAAATAAATAAAGTAGGTAAAAAAATACAAGAAAAATTTGCACGCAACTATTTTTCTGAAATTGGCCTAGGTATAGATTTTACGGCACGCGATAAGCAAACGGAACTAAAAAATAAAGGTTTGCCTTGGGAATTGGCGAAAGCTTTTGATGGTTCGGCTCCCATTGGTAATTTTATCAATATTGAAAATATTGATTTGAAAAATATTGATTTCAGTTTGCAAAAAAATGGACAAGTGGTACAAAAAGGGAATACTGCTCAAATGATTTTTTCTTTTGAGCAAATAGTGAGCTTTGTATCGCAATATTTTACACTAAAAGTAGGCGATTTAATTTATACAGGCACACCAGCTGGGGTGGGGCAAGTAGCAATTGGTGATAAGTTAGAAGGATTTATTGGCAATGATTTAATGCTGACATGTGACGTAAAATAACAATGAATAAGTTAAGAATTGTTTTTGGGCTTTTGGTTTTGCTATTGTATGTGACTACAAGTGCGCAAAATTATCCGCAGGATTATTTCCGTTATCCGTTAGATTCATTGCCCAATTTGGTTTCTCCTTTTGGAGGGTTACGTGATAATCATTTTCATAGTGGAATGGATTTACGCACCAATCAAAAGGAAGGCTTGCCAGTATTTGCGTGTGCAGATGGATATGTATCAAGAATAAAAGTACAAAGCAATGGTTATGGAAAGGCCATTTATATAGACCATCCCAATGGATATACCACCGTATATGGTCACCTTCAAAAATACATTGGTAAAATAGCAGAATGGATTGAAAACTACCAATACCAAAACCAAACATTTGAATTTGATTACGTATTTGAAAAACCAATTTTACTGCTTAAAAAAGGTGATACTATTGGCTTAAGTGGCAATAGTGGCGGTAGTTCCGGTCCACATGTTCACTTTGAAATTAGAAATACTAAGTCGGAGAAAATATTGAACCCGGCATTATTTGGCATTGTGCCTTTTGATACGCTTGCTCCTTTTATAAAAAATGTATTTATATATACTTTTCTCCCTGATGGCCTTTTACTAAAACAAGAGCTAATAGTTAACAATCAAACCATTACTCCAACCGATGATCCCAATCAATTTATTTACAAAAAAGCAATTGAATTACCAGCCGAAACTTATGGTTTTGGTATTGAAACCTACGATTATATTCATAATACCAATGATGAAAAAGGAGTTTATGAATACTATCTAAAAAGTCAAAATAAATTGGTATTTAGCCATACTTTAAATCAATTTGCTTTTGAT
>JANMIV010000433.1:0-7233 GCA_031375995.1 Bacteroidota bacterium | reverse complement strand
GCTAAATATGAAGCAATAAGCAAATAAACAAGCTGTTTTATTTGCTTATTGTTATTTTTTGTACCGCACTAAAAGAGGACGATTCCACTTTTATTAAATACATACCATCCTGTATATTATCTAGGTTAATTTGAACCTTTTGCTCTTTGGTTTGTAATTGATAAATGGTTTTTCCTGCTAAATCGCTTACGTTAATGGTAGCATTATTAGGTAATCCGTCTATTGCAAATTGTCCATTGTTTGGATTGGGATATACTATAAAGCTATTTTTGTCTTGAATAGTATTGATACTTGTATTCAGAATAGTTAGTAAAGCAGCATTACTAGTGTCTGTGCACCCATTTAAACTAATTGCGCATCTAAAAAGGGAATTATTTAATGAAAGGGGAGAACCATTTATTATTAAGCCATTACTAGTAACGCCATTGTATAAAATACTATTGGCAATATTGTTAAATCCAGTGCCTATATTTATCTGCCATTGATATTGACTGGATGAATTATTTGATGAGACTACAAAGGCTGCATTACTTCCAACGTTTACACTTTGGTTATTGGGTTGCGATGTAATGGCAATATTACAAATAACAGATAGGGTAGCACTGCTACTGGTATCAATACATGTGTTGTTATTGTTTATGATACACCTAAAAGTATAGTTGTTTTGGATAAAGGAAACATTACTAATACTAAGTGTATCATTATTGATCCCATTATATGAAGTATTAATGCCTATATTAGTAAACCCAGCACCCACATTTACTTGCCATTGAAAAGTAGCAAAAGGGTTGCTATAGTTTACAGTAAATTGAGCATTGTTTCCTGCATTTACAGCTTGGTTACTCGGTTGTGTTAAGTTATAGGTAGGGCACACAATATTAAGATTGGCATTATTGCTTATAGTAGTGCATCCGTTTAAACTGATAATACATCTAAAAAGGCTATTGTTTAATAAGAAGGGGGTTTCAGTTATCAATAAAGTATCATTACTTGCACCATTGTATAAGGCATTGTTGTTTATATTAATGAATCCTGACCCTGTGTTTACTTGCCATTGGAAAGTGGCGGAAGTATTATTGGCATTGACAATAAATTGGGTGTTATTACCAACATTTATAATTTGATTATTGGGTTGAGCGGTAATAGCGATATTACAAATTACAGATAGGGTAGCACTACTGCTGGTGTCAATACAAGCATTGTTATTATTTATTATACACCTGAAAGCATGGTTGTTTTGGTTAAAGGAAACATTGCCAATGCTAAGCGTATCATTATTAGTCCCATTATAAAAGCTACTATTGCTAATATTGGTAAACCCAGTTCCTGTATTTATTTGCCACTGAAAAGTAGCGGAAGTATTACTGGTGTTCACAACAAATTGAGCATTATTTCCTGCATTTACAACTTGGTTGCTCGGTTGAGTTAGGTTATAGGTAGCGCAAACAATATGAAGGGCAGCATCACTGCTTGTTACTATGCATCCATTTAAACTAATTGTGCATCTAAAAAGCGCATTGTTTAATGCGAAAGGAGCACCATTTATGAGTAAAGTATCATTATTACCACCATTGTATAAGGTACTATTGCTAATATTGGTAAAGCCGTTACCTGTATTTATTTGCCATTGGAAAGAGGCAGAAGGACTATTGGCATTGACAATAAATTGTGTATTACTGCCACCATTTATACTTTGATTATTGGGTTGTAATGTAATGGCGATATTGCAAATAACTGTTAGGGTGCCACTACTACTGGTGTCAACACAGTTATTGTTATTATTTATAATGCACCTGAAAGTATGGTTGTTTTGATTAAAGGAAACATTACCAATGCTAAGTGTATCATTATTGGCGTCATTATAAGAGCTACTGTTGCTTATGTTAGTAAACCCAGCACCCATATTTACTTGCCATTGAAAAGTAGCGGAGGTATTACTGGTGTTAACAATAAATTGAGAATTACTTCCAGCATTTACAGATTGGTTAATAGGTTGTATAATGGTAAAAGAGGAACAAGTAACATTGAGTACTGCATTGTTACTGGTTAAAGAGCATCCGCCAAAAGCAATCAAACACCTGAATATTGCATTGTTTAAAGAAAAGTTTACTCCATTTAATTGTAAAGTATCATCATTGAAACCCGGCACGGAACTACTAATATTGGTAAATCCAGCACCCGTATTTATCTGCCATTGAAAAGTAGCGGAAGGGTTATTGGCATTGACAATAAATTGGGTATTACCGCCTACATTTATACTTTGGTTGTTCGCTTGTAGTGTAATAGCTAAATTACAAATAGCAGATAAGGTAGCACTATTACTAGTAGAAATGCATCCATTTAAGTCAGTTACACATCTAAAAATGGCATTGTTTAAAGAAAATGGAAGACCAGATAAGATTAAGGTATCATTATTAGCCCCATTATAAAAGGTACTATTGCTAATATTGGTAAATCCAGTACCTGTATTTATTTGCCATTGAAAAGTAGCAGATGGGTTATTGGTATTGACAATAAATTGGGCGTTATTTCCAACATTTACACTTTGGTTATTGGGTTGTAATGTAATGGCGAGGGTGCAAACTACTGATAAGGTTGCGCTATTACTAGGTACATTACAACCATTGAGATTAGTAATACATCTGAAGCTAGCATTATTAAGCGCAAGAGGAGCTCCTGTTATTACAAGAGTGTCATTATCAGCACCATTGTATAATGTACTATTGCTAATATTGATAAATCCAGTACCCGTATTTATTTGCCATTGAAAAGTAGTAGATGGGTTGTTGGTATTGACAATAAATTGGGCGTTATTTCCAACATTTACACTTTGGTTATTGGGTTGTAATGTAATGGCGAGGGTGCAAACTACTGATAAGGTTGCACTATTACTAGGTACATTACAACCATTGAGATTAGTAATACATCTGAAGTTAGCATTATTAAGCGCAAGAGGAGCTCCTGTTATTACAAGGGTATCATTATCAGCACCATTGTATAATGTACTATTGCTGAACCCAGTTCCTGTATTTATTTGCCATTGGTAAGTGCTATTTGCATTATTGGTTTGAACAATGAATGCTGCATTTGCCCCGTTATTGACACTTATATTATTAGGTTGAGTCAAAATACTGATACAAGCTATAGTTAATACTCCCGTATTACTGGTGTCAATGCAGGAGCCTCGTGTAATTAAACATCGGTATAAGTTATTATTTTGAAACAAAGAAGTATTGTTAACAATCAAAGTATCATCATTTGCTCCTGTATAAGAGGTATTATTCACCAAGTTTACAAATCCTAAACCTGCATTTTCTTGCCATTGAAAATTGGCTGTTCCACTGGAAGATTGTATGCTAAATAAAGCATTGTTTCTAACAGATGTGGTAGAATTAGCTATATTTCTGGTAATAGAAGAAACACAATACACATTTAAGGTTGCATTATTGCTGTTAAGGGTGCAAGGTCCATCAGTAACTACACATCTATAAACGGAATTATTTAGGCTATAATTAGCATTATTAATCAATAAAGTATCATCGTTTACATTTGAAAAGGCAGTATTATTAGTTAAATTGGTAAACCCAGTACCCAAATTTCGTTGCCATTGAAAATTACAAGCCGAGCAATTGGCAGCAACACGCAGATTAGTATTGGCATCAGCTACGGTTGATGTATTAATGGGTTGTGAAGTAATGGCTAAAGCACAACCAATATTGAGTAAAACAGAATCAGAAATTATACTACACGGGCCATCGGTAATTACACAACGATAGCGTGTATTGTTAATACCAAGTGGTGCATTTAAAATAAGTAGAGTATCGTCAGTTACATTATTAAAAACGCTGTTGTTGCTTAAATTAATAAATCCTGTTCCAGTACTTTGTTGCCACCGATAGGTAGCACTAGGTTTATTAGTAGCAACGGAAAATTGATTGTTGGAGCTCGCTAGAATGCTTAAAGGAGTGGGTTGACGATTAACAGCAAGTATACAGTTTACGGTTAGGTTACTAGCACTACTTACAATAGAACAAGCATTATCGGTTACAATACAACGGAAGGAAGTGTTGTTAAAATTAATTGGGGTTGCATTGATAACCAGAGTATCATCTGTTACATTGGAAAATGTTGTATTATTCACTAAATTAATAAACCCAGTTCCATTATTTTGTTGCCATTGGTAGGTAGCTGTGGAACTAGAGGCTGAAGCAGAAAACTGGGTATTGCTGCCTTGGTTTACAGATTGGTTGGTGGGTTGTCTGGTAATATTAAATAAGCAATTGATAGTTAACATTGCAGTATCACTTATTATGTTACACGTACCATTAGAAACAATACATCTGTATTGTGTATTGTTGAAAGAAAAATTTGTACTATTTATATTTAGGGTATTACTAGTAGTTCCGGTATAAGGTCCTGCATTGCTTAAATTAATAAAACCAGTTCCATTATTTTGTTGCCATTGAAAAGTAACTCCTGCAACAGAAGTATTTAACGAGAATTGGGTACTTGAACCAATTGTTATAGACTTATTACTGGGTTGTGCTGATAAAGCGAATATACAGTCTTTGAATTTAGTAATAAAAATATCACCGTTTTTATTAAAACTAGTATCGAAAGCATTGATGGTTACTGGGAAGTTATTAAATTGTGGGATTCCTGGCAATTGCATACCATATGATACTTCGGTACATCCAGCTATTACAATATCTTTATTGTTATCAATTAATATTGGGAAAGCTTGATCATTATAACTTCCGCCTAAAAAGGTGGAATAAAGTATTTGATTACCAGTATTATTTAGTTTTGTAAATATTGCATCATTTGTTCCTCCGCTATATGAACGATCAAAACAGCCAAGAGTAGTTGGGTAATTGGAAGAATTGGTATAGCCAGATAAATAGATATTACCACTATTGTCAAAGGCAATAGCGTTGGCATATTCATTACCAGCAGTGCCTATAAAAGAAGAGTAACTTAAACTGCTTCCAGTACTATTTAATTTACCAAATATCATATCTGCTCCTCCATTCCAAGAATTATCATAGGCATTTGTAGTAACAGGATAATTGGAAGAATTGGTATAACCAACCAGATATATAATACCAATAGAATCTACTTTCAAATTCAATAAATATTCATCCGAGCTTCCTCCAATAAAAGTGGAGAAAATAAGTGCACTACCTGTATTGTTAAATTTAGTCACAAAACCATCCTTTCCTCCATTATAAGTTGGGTCATAACTTCCAGTTGTTGTTGTAAAACTACTATTTGATGTATTTCCAGCTACTATTGCATTGCCAATGCTATCAACGATAACAGAATAAGGATTTCCTTTAAAACTAGTACAAAAAACCAAAGCAGTCCCTAATGGATTTAATTTGGCCAAAAACCCACCAGAGGAAGTGGTATCAAAACTCCCTAATGTTGTGGGAATAGTGTACCACCCTGAGCCAACAACGTATGCATTGCCCATGCGGTCAATAGCAATATCTGTAATTTTTTCATCACTACCTCCTCCAAAATAGGTTGCGTAAACAAGTGCACTTCCGGTATTATTTAGTTTGGCTATATATCCATCAAACATTGGGCTATTATAAGTTCCTCCAGAACGAATCGAGTCAAAACAACCTGGGGTAACTGGCAAACCGCGTGAAGCATCTCCCGCAATGTATATATTACCAATAGAATCTAATGCTACAGACCCATATCCGGTAGAAGCCAAAAAATATGGAAAACTTCCTTCGTTACCTAAGAACGTGGAAAAAATTAAAGAGCCTCCATTACTGGCTAATTTAGATATAGCTGGAGTGAATATGGCATAACCTCCAGAAGATGTTCGGTAACTTCCAAGAGTTGTTGGGAAACTGCTTCCTCCATCTGTAACTGTCATCACAACAATATTGTTTGCATTATCGAGAGCCATATCTTTAGTAAACTCATTTTGTGTACCTCCTAAATAAGTAGAAAACACCAATGGATCTATAATTAATGGCTTACTTGGGTCGTAATTGCCAAGGGCAATGGCAAAAGTTTGTTGGTCTAGTTTTTTAAAAAAGCTTTGTACCGCTTGTGTTTTATTGTTGAGTTTTTGGTAACTAAAAAGTCCCGTTTGTTTGGTTTCGCCAATGGCTGTTTTTACAATTATTTCTCCTGCATTGTTCAAACTTATTTGCTCAGCACCTTCCATGTCAAAGTGTATCTGTTTTGGGTCAGCACCAGGGCTTACTATATAGTCATATCTGAGCGAGCCATTGTCATAATAGTAGCGTATATCAATACCATTATAAATATTTTTCACAATGGCTTCTTTATATAAACCAACAAAACTGGCCCATTTACTTTTGTCGTTTCCAATAAAGTAATTATAATAGGCTTCATGTTTTTCAACTCCTTGTGGACTCACATTTTTGTTGCATTGCAATAAATTAAATTTAATTACATGCCCTTTTTTATCGCGAAAGGTTTGTTGTTCTTTTTCTAAAGGGCCTACATTTGTTTCAGGTTTTGAGTTGTTTTTTTCTCTTTCAACTAGTTGGTAAAAGTCGTAAATAATTCCAGTTCTAGTAATCCAAGCATCCATGCCATTGGCTTTGGTCATAAATAGCACTTCACTAGGCCATTGTCCTTTGTTTTCAATAAAAAACTGCTTGTTATTCGGTGAGGCTATTTCTTTTTTATCATTTAAATGTTTGGCAGAAGCCAAAGTACTTATTAAAATAAAGAGGGCAATGATTGGGTTTTTCATGGCAACAAAAAGTTAAAATACTCTAATAAAAAGAATTGTAATGCAGAGATACAACAAAATTTAATAAACACAATTGTTTTTTAATCTTTTGTTATGTAAAAAACAGCTTAAATTTATTAAGCGAATTAGATATAGCCAATGCCGCTAAATACGAAGCAATAAACAAGTAAAACACTAATTTCTGTTTTTGTTTGGCCTACTTTCTGAAAGGCTTGTACTTGTCTGTAAGCCATGTTGCTTTGTCCTTTGCACAAACGCCTTGCTTTCTGCTCTGAAATTAGCTTTTTCTGCTTTTGGAAGCAGGTTATGCATCAACTACCCGTGTTAGCGGTTCGTTGTTTTTTTTAGTCTATATCCAGTCTAATTCTTTTACAGTCATTTCACTTTCAACAGTTCCTGTGTGCAAAGTTGCTTTGGGTTCAAAGACGGAACATCATCCGTATCGGTCACATCTGGCATCGCCCCTTACTCGTATCAATGGTCCG
>JANMIV010000428.1:0-1369 GCA_031375995.1 Bacteroidota bacterium | reverse complement strand
AGAACCGTCTTTGTAAACACGTCTTGTGATAAAAACACGTGGAAATCGCTCGTTTTTGATGCAAACATAAGGGTAAGTTTTGCCATCTTTCAACATCACATTGTAGCGTGGCTGAAATTCTTTGATGAGCGAACACTCTAACAATAGCGCATCTTGCTCGCTCGAAACAATTGTATAAGTGAAGGTTTCGGCGTTGCGCACGAGTGCCTTTGTCTTAGCTAACATATCTTTGCGTTCGCTAAAATAACTCGAAAGGCGGCTTTTTAGATTTTTTGCCTTGCCAACATACAAAATTTCTCCCTTTGGGCTAATAAAACGGTACACGCCAGGTTCGGTCGGTACGGTATATTGTATGTCACGGTATTGTTCTATCGTCATTAGTACGGATTCGGAATAGTGAAAAGCAAAAATAGTCTTTTTTTCTGAATCTCAAATAAAAAAATAACACTTTGGAATTTTTTTTATAAAAAATCTGTTACTAAATTCAACAAAAAATAGCGTCATTTAATGTCGCATTAATAGTATTATGGGAAAATTAAGATTACGAGCGCAAGAGTTACGTGATATAGGGTACGAAAATGCACGTATCATTCAAACTGCAATGATGCTTTGCGGAAAGCATTTAAAAACATCGCCAAAAGAAGAAGTTTTAGCAACATTGACAACTTTACGCTCTAAACCTAACGATTTTTTAGAAGATAAAGTTTTGGGAAAAGTGGCTGAAATGCTTTTGGCGCACTCGATTGAAACGCCAAATTATGATGGTAAATCTTTTATTTTAAATCAAAACGGTGTTCCTTATACCACTTTTGGTGCAGAAAATATCGAAGAAGGTGCTATAAAACAGCTTGAAATAGCGGTTCGATTGCCCATTTCAGTTGCAGGCGCATTGATGCCCGATGCACATCAGGGCTACGGGTTGCCGATAGGTGGCGTGTTGGCTACCGAAGGCGCAGTGATTCCGTATGGCGTTGGCGTGGACATTGGCTGCAGAATGTGTTTGAGTGTTTTTGATATTGCGCCTGAGCATTTGACCAAAAAACAAAAGAATTTTGTGGCTCTTTTAATGGAGCATACCAATTTTGGTTCTGAAAAAGATTTCCCTATAATGACCGACCATGAAGTGTTAGAAAATCCGCTTTTTGCTCAAAATCCTTTTTTGAAAAATTTGCAACATAAAGCAGCGAGACAAATGGGGTCTTCAGGTTCTGGAAATCATTTTGTAGAGTTTGGTGTGGTAGAAATCAAGGAAAAAGATGCTGTTTTGGGCTTAAAAGAAGGGCGTTATGTAGGACTTTTGTCGCACTCAGGCTCGAGAGGAATGGGCGCAGCTATTGCGAATCATTACACCAAAATTGCCATGGAAACT
>JANMIV010000417.1:0-14889 GCA_031375995.1 Bacteroidota bacterium | reverse complement strand
CAATGATAGGCTTTAGTGATTGCTTTTCTACAATCATTTTTGAAAAAATAGGCAATAATAGCATCGATACCAGTGCTGCAAACATATTTGCCGCTTCAAGTAAACGGTATCCAAGTGCATAAATACCATTGTGGTAATCTGCATCCTCTAAAAGCATTCCGAGCAAAATATTGTCAGCTCTAGTATATAGAGTCATTATTAGTGCAAGTAAGGCGTAGGGAGCAGTGTGTTTATATACTTGCCAAAGGGTTTCTTTATCAAATGAAATAGAAAATTTGGATAATTTAGTTTTAATAAACAGGAAGGAACTACAGGCACTTAAAAAATAACCCAATGTTTGCGCCAAAATAAAATTTTCAATATTAAGTTCAAATAAATTGCCCCAAATTAAAATACTACAAAATATAATGATGAGAAATTTATCTATTACTGAAAAAAGAGAATCTGTTTTAAATAATTGCAAACCACTTACATTACTTCTAAAATATATGTGAAAATAGGACAGTACTAAATTAAGTGACAGTAGAAATACTAGATATAATATATGGGTATCAAAATTAAATAAAAAAGCCAAAATGAGCGTGCCAATGAGATACAAAATTGAAAAAATAACTTTGATGGAAAGTATAGCAGGGAACTGTTTTTGCAAAAGGCTTGGGTTTTTGGCTAGGCTTGAGGTGGTGTAGCTCGCTATACCAAAATCTAGTAGAACAGAAAGCAATAAAGTGCAATTAAAGAGCATATAATATTGCCCATAAACGCTAAACCCTAGTTTGTTTTGAACTACCCTATCAATACCTAAAATCCAAAAAGGCTTAATAAGTAGGTTTACACCTATCATTATTATTAGGTTTACTACAAAAGTCTTCCTCATTCCGTAGGGCGAATATAGACTTATTATTTTAAAGGAAAGCTGTTAAGGTGATTGCTTAGTAAACATAGGTACTAAATACCATACGTCCTCCGTTGGGCATTATACCTTCCATTACTACTTGGCCTCTAACTTGTTCAAAGTCTTTTATTAAGTCTTCTGGGCGTTCGTATTCTTTTTTGTTTAAAGCAATCAGTATAAATCCTTCATTTAAGCCTATATTAGCTATTTTTCCGTTTCTAATATTGCTAATTCTAATACCATTTCTAATACCTAGTTTATCGCGCTCTAGTTTAGGAATAGCCTGAAAATCGGCACCAAGAGACTCTGAACTTACAGTTCCTTTGCGCATAATTGCAGTATTGCCTTCTCTGTTCAATAAATCTACAGTGGCATCTACTTCTTTTCCATTTCTTATCAAAGTAAATTTGGCTTTGTCTCCCGGCCTCATATAGGCTATATATTCATCAAAAATGGCTTTGCTATCAATGTTTTTACCATTTATTTTTATAATAACATCACCTGTTCTTATACCTGATTTGTCAGCAGGGCCTTCTGCTAAAACAGAACTTACATACACGCCTAAATTATTGCTAATGTTTAGCTTTTGGGCTAACTTACTATCAATATCATTGATTTCCATTCCAGTATAGCCTCTTTGTACCTCTTTAAATTCAATTAGGTCTTTTATTATTTTTGATACAATATTTGCTGGAATGGCAAATCCATATCCAATATAGCTTCCTGTTTGACTTGAAATAGCGGTATTAATACCAATCAATCTTCCTTCTAAATCAATTAGCGCACCACCACTGTTTCCTGGATTAATGGCAGCATCTGTTTGTATAATAGATTCAATTGGATATTGGTTATTCACTATATTTATATTGCGGCCTTTGGCGCTTACAATACCAGCCGTTACAGTGGAAGTTAGGTTGAAAGGATTTCCAACCGCCAATACCCATTCGCCTATAGCAACATCATCGCTATTACCAAATACAATATGTGGTAAATTTTTGCCCTCAATTTTTAGAACAGCAATATCAGTAGAAGGGTCGCTGCCAACAAGTTTTGCTTGGTAAGATTGTTTGTTATTGTTTAGAATTACTTCAATAGTGGTCGCATCTTTTATTACGTGGTAGTTGGTTACTATGTAGCCATCAGTACTAACAATTACGCCACTACCAGAACTGGCTACTGGGCCTCTTCTTCCAAAAAAATCAAAGCTATTGAAAAAGTCAAAAGCGGGATCAACGTAATTGCGCTGATTACTTAAGGTTTTTATAAAAACTACACTAGGGGTTGATAAGGCTGACGCTTTTACAAAGTCAGTACTGTTAAAACTTGTTCCTTTGTAATTAATGGAAGATACCTGCGATGCTGTTTCTTTTGAAAAATCTTGTACCAAAACTGCTGGTATATTTGTTTTGTAAAAAACATAGGCACCCGCAATTCCACTCACAAAACTCAATAAAATAAGACCAATTCTGTTTAACATATCTATAAATAATTATCTAAAAGGCAAACTTAATTCGTTTACAATTATCTTACAATATTTGCTCTAATATTTAACAGAATTTCATTGTTGTTAGGGTCATTGGTTATCAGTTTTAATTGCCTAAAGTCTTGACCAACAACACTAAATGAGGTATATCCTACTTTTAGTTTTGCTTTTTCTTTGGGTTTTATGGTCATTGTTTCTGCATCAATGGTTACACAATTGCATGAGCGGGTTATTTTTCTGATAATTAAATCTGTTTTTCCCTTGTTGGTTATTGTAAAATCGGTAGTAAGGTTGTCTTTATGTCCAATTTCTTTAAAGTCATGCTCCATTTTATCTATTACAAATTTAGGTGCTGCTTTTAGTTCTTTTGGGCTTAATTTGGAAAAGTCTTCTTTTACATGCGAATTGATATAGAGCAATTTAACAGGTAAAGAATCGTCATTGGTTATTAATTTTACCTCTTGCATTAAGTCACCAAACTCATTTACATTTTTAGGTCTGAATTTTATTTTCAGTGCTATGTCGGTATTAGGTCTAAATTCAAATTCGGGCCCAGATATTTCTATATTATGGGGAGTAAGGATTTTAAGAATTTTAATCACTTTATTGCTTAAGTTATACAATAATAATTCGGCACTATCTGTTTTTGTGTTAAGTACATTGAAGTTAAAGGTATTATTATTTATTGCTAAAAATCCGTATTGATAGGTGAATGTAGAAGCAAACTCATATTTAGCAGGGGCAACATTACCCCTTATAAATATTTGAAATTTTTCTTTTTGGGCATTTGTATATACTGTTATACTCTTTCTAAATCCGCCTGGTCTGCCAGCAGGACTATATACGGCTTTTATGCTGCCTACTGATCCAGGAGGAATAGGTTTATCAGTATATTCTGTTCTTGTACAACCACATTCAGGCTCAATATTTTTTATGATTAAAGGAGCATTACCTGTGTTCTTTATAGAAAATTCATGTATGCTTAAACCTCCATTTTCATTTATAACGCCAAAATCGTACTCGGTTTCATCCATTTGGAAATCTGCTTTTTCTACAACGATTTCTTTTGGTTTAGTTTTGTTTTTTTGTGAAAACAGTGAATTGTAGTTCAGAATAAGGCAAAAAGCTAAGCAAATTAATTTGTACATATTGGGAAAGTAAATATTAAAGTTTGTTTTTGTAGGTTGATGTATTTTGTGAAAAATAGTTGCGTAAGTTACTTTTTTATTTCAAAGTTATCATCGTCAAGCCAAATTGGGAAAGCTTTTCTATAAGTTTTAAGTTCGGGTAATTGTATGCTAAAAGTAGTTTCAAATTCCTCGTTTGTAAGTGTATTTATCAATTTACCTTGTGGGTTATATAAAGCAGATTGTCCATTATAAACTATTTGATTGCCATCCTCACCAACTCTATTTAGGGCAACTAGGTATGATTGGTTTTCTATGGCTCTTGCTTGCGATAGAACTTGCCAATGTTGAACTCGTTTTTCTGGCCAACTAGCTACAATTATCATTAAATCAAAGTCAAAATCATGACTGCGTTTTAACCAAACAGGAAATCGCAAGTCGTAACAAACAAAGGGCGCAATTTTCCAGCCTTTATAGTCAATGATTATTCTATCTTTTCCTGCTGTATAATGTTTGTTTTCTTCGCCCATTCTAAACAAATGTGCTTTATCATAATGGCTTATTTTTCCGCTTGGTTCCACCCAAATAAATCTATTGTAGGTTGAATTTCCTTCTTTTATGATTGCGCTTCCGCAAACTGCAGCGTGTTTAAAATGAGCTACTTCCTTCATCCAAGTAACTGTAATGCCATCCATTGGTTCACTTAACTTTTCAGCATTCATAGTAAAACCAGTTGAAAACATTTCTGGTAATACGATAATATCTGTGTTTTCGGTAATACCCGAAATTCTGTTTGCAAATTGATTCAAATTTCCACGTTTATCCTCCCAAAACAAATTACTTTGAATAAGGGTAACGGATAAATTATCTTTCTCTTCTGTTTGCATAAACTACTAATAGGCTATATTTTTATCAATTTTTCCGCAGCTTTTTCCAGTGTTTCATTTTGTTTGGCAAAGCAAAACCGAAGTAAGTTGTTATCGGTATGTTTTTGGTAGAATACAGAGACAGGAATACTGGCAATTTTATGTTCTTTGGTAAGCCTTACAGCAAAATCTACATCTTTTTCTTGGGTTATTTTAGCATAGTTGAGTAATTGAAAATAGCTTCCTTGGCAGGGCATGAGTTTAAAATTAGAGCCTTTGAGCAGTTTTCTAAAATAATCTCTTTTTTCTTGGTAGAACTCGTTTAATGCTAGATATTCACTAGAATCGTCTAGAAACTCAGCCATGGCATATTGTATAGGTGTATTTGTGCTAAAGGCCATAAATTGATGCACTTTCCTTAATTCTACTGTTAAATTGCTTGGGGCTAGTATATAACCCATTTTCCAACCAGTGGTATGGTACGTTTTTCCAAATGAAGAGATGATAAAACTTCTTTCTGCCAAGGCTGGGAATCTAGCCACACTTTGGTGTTCTACCTTATCAAATATAATATGTTCATACACTTCATCACTGCAAACCAATACATCGGTTCCTCGCACTATTTTTTCCAGTTTCAATAAGTCTTGTGAACTTAGGATACTGCCACTCGGATTATGCGGTGTGTTTATAATAATCATTTTGGTCTTATAGTTGACCAATTTTTTTACTTCGTTCCAATCTATATTGAAGTTTGGTAATTTTAGTTCTACATACACGGCTCTGCCTCCATTGAGTTCTATTGCTGGCACATAGCTATCATAACAAGGTTCAATAACTATTACCTCATCACCCTCTCTTATAACAGCGCTCATTACGGCATATATGCCATGTGTAGCACCTGGTACAATGGTAATTTCTGTATTGGGGTCGTATTGGGCTGAGTAAAGCTCAAAGGTTTTTTTTGCTATTTTTTCTCTTAAACTTAATAAGCCAGGCATTGGGGCATATTGGTTTAAGCCTTGTTGCATATACTTATTTACCAGCTCCACTAGCTTTGGCGAAACAGAAAAGTCTGGAAATCCTTGTGCTAAATTGATGGCATTGTGTTCATTTGCCAAAGCAGTCATTACTGCGAATATACTGGTATTAACTTTTGGTAGTTTAGTTTTGATTGAACCACTGAATTGCATGTTGCAATATGCAATTATTGGTTTAATATGGCAAAGTATTCAAAGCCATTGTTAATAAGTAATTAACTGTTTTTGGTAATGTTATGCCTAGCATTTTCTGCTATGTGCAAAGTGCTGGTAAACAGTTTGTAATGCTATAAGTACAAAAAATGACATTTTGCCAAAATGTAAAAGTTATTTTTTAGCTGTTAATAACATAATTTTGAAAAGTAAATTAGATAATAAATTATGCCCTCCAATAAGTACAAGTTGTTTGTAATAAGTAGTTTTTGTTTGTTTTTTCTTAGCAAAACCAATGCACAGTTATTGCCAAAGGATTCTAGCAGATTGTTTAGACCGTCTGTAATTATTGAAAATTTTAGTTCAGAAGGTTGCAGTAGTTGTCCTGAAGCAGATAAATTTCTAGGAGAACTTATTCATGTGGTTGATAGTAGTTTCCAACCAGTTTATGTTTTGGATTTTCATGTAGATGTGTGGAATAAAGGGGGCTGGGTAGATAGATACAGCGATAGTTTAAATACCATTAGACAAGCACAATATTTGAGTAAAATGAAAGGGCAAGCCATGTACACTCCCCAAAGCTTTTTAAATGGATTATTGACCGTACCCGGTTCTGATAAAAAAAACATAACGGGTTTTATTAAGCAGGCATTGCGCAATCCTAGTTCTAATTATATTACTACCAACGCATACCAAACGCATAGTGATACGGTTACTATTGAATATGATATTATGGGTAAAACAGATAGTCTTCTTATCAATTTTGCCATTGTAGAAAGTGATATTTATAGTAAAGTAACGGCTGGAGAAAATGCAGGTAAATTACTCCACCATCACAATGTAGTAAGGGCTTTTAAAACGGAGAAGTTAAAAAACAAGAGAGGTATGGCGTATATTAAAGTACCCAGTGGAGTGGTTTTAAAGCAAAGCAGAGTTATTACCTACACCCAACATGAAAGAACCTGGCATATTACGGCTGCCGATCAATTACTCAATTAGAGACTAGTTTCAGCATAAATGGAAATAATTGGGGGGCTATAGGTTTGATATTATGCCTTATATTTTATTTGTTTAAAAAATATGGAAAACAGCATACTGTTTTTGCGGACAGATAGCTTACATTTGCCATCCGTAGATACGCTTTTTTGTTTACGGAAAACTTCTTAATTGGTTTTTAGTAAGTACATTAGTTGTATTTTTTCTCAATAAAACCATGCAAACCAAATACATTTTCGTTACAGGCGGTGTTACGTCATCATTAGGAAAGGGCATTATTGCTGCTTCATTAGCTAAATTATTGCAAGCACGCGGATATTCCGTTACTATTCAAAAATTAGATCCATATATAAATGTAGATCCAGGAACCTTAAACCCTTATGAGCATGGAGAGTGTTTTGTAACCGAAGATGGGGCAGAAACTGATTTAGATTTAGGGCACTATGAGCGATTTTTGAATGTTCCTACCTCGCAAGCCAATAATGTAACTACGGGTAAAATTTACCAGCATGTAATCAATCAGGAACGGCAAGGTGCTTTTTTAGGAAAAACAGTGCAGGTTATTCCACATATAACAGATGAGATAAAGCGTAGAATAAAATTATTGGGCGAAACTGGGGAATACGAAATTGTAATTACAGAAATAGGTGGAACGGTAGGCGATATAGAATCATTGCCTTATATTGAAGCGGTGCGCCAGTTGCATTGGGAGTTAAAAGATGAAGATTGTTTGGTAATTCACTTAACACTTTTACCTTATTTAAGCTCCACCAAGGAACTTAAAACTAAACCAACACAACACTCAGTAAAACTTTTATTAGAGAGTGGTTTGCAGGCAGATATTTTGGTTTGCAGAACGGAACATTCTATTAGCAAAGAGCAAAAACGGAAGTTGGCTTTATTTTGCAATGTTACGCCAGATGCTGTAATTGAGGCCTTAGATGTACCTACTATTTATGATGTTCCTTTGATGATGTTAAAGGAAAAGTTAGATAAAATAACTTTAAGTCGTTTGAAACTTTCCAATAAAAGAGAGCCAGATTTAGATAGTTGGAAACAGTTTTTAACCAGACATAAAAATCCTAAAAATGAATTACAAATTGGTTTGGTAGGTAAATATGTGGAACTACCCGATGCTTATAAATCAATTATAGAGGCATTTATACACGCTGGTGCAGCAAATGAATGCAGAGTAAGGGTTAATTATATACATAGTGAACTCATTTCAGAAGACAATGTAGCTCAAAAATTGGGTGAATTGGATGGGGTAGTAGTGGCTCCTGGTTTTGGAGATAGGGGAATAGAGGGAAAAATTACTGCCATTAAATTTGTACGTGAAAACAATATACCATTTTTTGGAATATGCTTAGGTATGCAAATGGCGGTTATTGAGTTTGCCCGCAATGTAATTGGTTGGAAAGATGCGCACAGCTCAGAAATGAGTTCGGAAACAAAACATGCGGTAATTGATATGATGGCCGACCAAAAAAACATAACAGCTAAAGGCGGTACTATGCGCTTAGGCTCTTATGCTTGCGAATTGGTAAAAGACAGTAAAGCATATAAAGCATACGAGAAAACCAAGATAAATGAGCGCCACCGTCACCGTTATGAGTTTAACAATAAGTTTCAAAAAGATTTTGAAAAGAATGGTTTAAGCATTACTGGTATCAATCCGGAGACAAAGTTGGCAGAGATTATAGAACTGAAATCGCATCCATACTTTATTGGTGTTCAGTTTCATCCAGAATATAAAAGCACGGTATTAAATCCTCATCCTTTATTTGTAAGGTTTATAAAAGCTGCTTTGACAAGAACTTTGGGTAAGTAAGTCCGAAAAGGGTATTTGTAAAACTTGTTTATTGTTAGAAAAATTTACCTCAATAAGGTAAATGTTCCTTTTGTTTCAAATTCGAGTAACTTTTTCTTTTTGTAGCCTTGGTATTTAGCGGTATAGTAATAGGTATCGGCTGTACATGGTACATTGTTATAATTTCCGTCCCATGTTTCGTTTAGGTTATTGCTTATAAAAACTTCGTGCCCCCAGCGGTTGTAAATACGCATACTAAAACCAACAATATCATTGCCAATAGGAGAGAAGTAATCATTTAATCCATCATTATTGGGGGTAAAAGCAGTAGGAAAATACACAGAAACATTGCAAATTCTTTTTACTTGGGTATTATCTTTTGCACCGCAGCCTCTAAAGTCTTTTACAACTACAAAATAATCCCCAATTTCTCCTACTATTATCCATTGGGTGGTGTCGCCAGTAGGAGTCCATTTATAGCTACTCATGTTTTTTCCAGCATCTAATTTTACCAATTCTTTTTCTTTATCGCATATAAAATATTCGTCACCAAGTGCTGTAAACAGCGGAGGATGGTAGTTTATCTCAATTTCGTCTTGGGCGGTGCAAATCCCACTCTGTATTTTTAAATTGTATTTACCAGGTTTATTTACCCTGATAATATAAGTTGAATCTCCAGTGTTCCATAAGTGTTTTTCTGCAGCGTTCGGTCCTTTTAAGGCAAATGTATCTCCAGTACACAAAGTAGTATCATTACCAAGGTTAAAATTTAATTTTTCTATTATTTTTATAGTATCTGTAATTTGGAATTTGTTATTACAAACAAACCAATTGAAACGAACCACGTATTTACCTGCTGCATTATAGATGTGTTTTGCTGCAATTGTTTTTGCTGTACTTCCATCACCAAAATCCCATTCCAGTGAGTCGTAAATTAAGTCTGCGGGATTTTTTATTTCAAAACTGGATTCAGATTGAGCACAATTGGCTGTTAACGTAAGTTCAGGTTTTTTCGAATTGGGAGCAGTTTCAGATATATCTGAAATGAAAGTAGGGAATCTTTCCGTTCCAATACTCCCTAAAAAGGGAGCTGTACTTAACTCAATATTATTGAACAAGAAATTGCAGTTAATACCAGCAGCAGAAGGGGCATTGATTACCGATATTTTAGAGGTAAAGGTTCTGTTTTCTGAACTAGCAATATACACTTTTCCATTAGGGCCTAATTGTAAATCACCTATGCTTTCATATAAGTTTGCAATGAGTATTCTACCATTATCGCCAGCACTGCTGTTCATGTCAAATTGCACCAGCGAGTTTCTATCATCGCTCCTATAAGAGGAAAAGTACAAATATTGTCCTGTTTGGTCGTAGCTAATAGAGCCCAATTTATCATAAGTAGCCGTTGAGCCTAAATTTACATTTTTATTAAGTGTAATTGTTCCGCAGCGTTTATCAATGGAAAACTCTTGCAATACACAGCCGCTATTGGCATTTATATCTGAATCAAAGAATAAATAAGCCAATTTTTTGCCTGTGGCTTCTGTTATCATCTTACCATAACTGTATTGTGTATTGGGAAAAGTAGCCGAACCAGTATATGAAACAACAGGTGCAGTGCTTACCTCTTCATTAATAATAGCAAAGGAATTGAATTCGTTGGTACCTTTTTTATGAGTAATTAACCAGTAACCTCCATTGTTTAGCATTTTAACAGCGGTAAACTGTAAGTCCATTTGTGAGGCTAAAAGTTTCTGTTTATATACTACATCGCCATTTCCATTGTTTAAGTTTAAATCCACTAGCGCATAGTATATTTTGTCAAGTTGATCAGAATAAAAAACAAAATACTTTTTGGGTGCTGTTTCAAAAATGATAATATGAGAACTTTGATCACTACCTGTGCCTGGATATAGATCACCATTAGGCATCAACTCTTTATTTCTATCCCAAATTTGTCTTCCATGCGTAAACAAAAGCAACGCTCCAGTAGTTTTATCAGACATAACCGAAGCGCCTAAGCCAGAATACATTGGACTGGCTTCGTCAGGAATTGGATTCATACTGCTACTGGTAAAACTCATACCTAAATAAGTGCCTAAAAACCAAGTATTGTTTTGGTTTTGAGCCAAAACACAGTTTGAACTAAAAATAATTAATAAAAACCAAAACCTCATGCAAGCATTAGACCATTGTTTTGCGTAAAAGTTGCATTAGAAAAGTGTTTTTGATAAAAGGTTAGTTTTCTAATTTTTAAGCAGTAGTTTTGCAGCGCATTTTTTTGAAAAAAATACATACATATTGCCATGTGTTTTTAGCGGCTATTTTTATAGCTACGCTAGTGCCTTTTCATGCTTTTCATAAGCATACTGAGGATATACACCATGTGGCCATGGCTAGCAATGACCAGGAACACCACCATTGCAAATTGGATGCTAATTTTTGCAAAGATTTTTCAAGTAATCTGTGTGAGCACAAGCAACATATTGGAGAAAGCGCGGAAAAGTGTTTTGCCAGTCAATATCACTTTATTAAACATATTACACTGGTGCAAGCCAATTTTTTGTTTACTCAAGTATTTACGCCAAGCTACTTCGAGCAAAAAATAGAAAACATTCAAAATCAGATTGTTATTATTCTTAATAACAAAGGTCCTCCTAGGGTTTTTAATTAATTCAACTATTTAAGGTTTCATTGTTTAGTTCTCTTGTTAAACAGTGATTTTGTGGTATTTGTATAGAAGTTTTTGATAACATTTTAGGTTATTGCAAACCTACTTATGAAGTGTTTTTAAAGGTATTTCCTTATTTATTCCACTATTATCCCTTCCATAGTTTTAAGTTTTTATATTTAATAACCCATTCCATTTCAGTATTTTAATTTGAATCCATTAAAGAATTATTTTCTTTTGGCCATGATGTGTATTGGCATTGTTGGTGCTGCATACGCGCAACAGAAGAAAATGTTTAGTATTCGAGGAGTAGTAAAAGACAGCGTTTCTGGTAAAGCAATGACAAACGCTCAGGTTACTCTTTTGCCTATTAAGCAAACCACTTATACTGATAATTTGGGTGGTTTTACTTTTGATGGTTTGTTAGAAGGAAATTATGAATTGTTTATTTCTTTTTTGGGTTATCATCCTACGCACATGCCAATAAAAGTTCCTTTTCATACGGGATTAATTGAAATAGCTATTCCCTCAGAAGAAAACCATTTGCATGAAATACAGATAAATACCAATAGAAATTTAGCTATGACAGATTTTAATATGCAAAATCATACCGTATTAGATGCAAAAAAGCTGGATTTATTGCGTGGACAAACCATGGGCGAAATGCTTAAAAATATGCCTGGGATAAGTTTACTTACAAGTGGACCAAGTGTAGCCAAGCCAGTTATTAGGGGTTTGCATAGCAACAGAATAGTTACTTTAAACAACGGTGTGAAGCAAGAAGGGCAAAATTGGGGTGCTGACCATGGCCCAGAAATAGATCCATTTGCTATTAACAAATTGGAAATAATAAAAGGAGCAAGTAGTTTACAGTATGGGCCAGAGGCTATTGGTGGCGTTATAAAAGTATCTGCCAAGGACTTTAGGCAAAAAAAAGGAGTGGAAGGTGCTTATAACTTAAATGGATTTAGCAATAATTGGCAATTGGCTAATAGTTTGTTTTTGGAAGGAAACCACTTAAAAAAGCAAAATTTAAGTTGGCGGTTTCAAAGCAGCTATAGAAAAGCGGGTGATGCAAAAACACCTGAATATGTGCTGAGTAATACCGCTTTTGAGGAGTTTGATGCAAATGCTGCTGTGCAATACCGATTTAAGCAGAGCCAAGTAGAATACATGGTGAGCTATTTCCAATCGAGTTTAGGTATATTACGTTCATCCCATTTGCATAATATGACTGATTTGCAAAATACCATTGCCAATGGCAAGCCAAGTATAATTAAGGATTTTACTTATGAAATAGGCAGACCAAGGCAGGATGTAACGCATTTTATTCAGGCTTTAAAATGGATTTATCAGTTTAATAATACCAATAAATTGAGCATTGATATAAGCCAACAAATAAACAATAGACAAGAGTTTGATGTATTGAGTTTTTTGAATAGAAATAGCGATTTAAGAGATAAACCCACCTACGACTTAACCCTTACGACTTACCAGGTAAATGTAAAATACGAACATAAAAAGTATTTAGGCTTTAAAGGATTGTTGGGTTTTAATTTTACCAATCAGGGCAATTATGCTGTTGGAAAGCAATTCTTTATTCCCAATTTTATTAGCAATAATTATGGAGTTTATGCTATAGAAAAGTGGAGTAAAAAACACTGGCAAGCAGAAGGTGGATTGCGCTTTGACATCATGGATTTAACAAGATATATCAACGTAAACAATGAAGTGGCTAGTAACGCACTCAATTACTCCAATATTGCAGCTTCAGTAGGTTTAAGTTATTTGTTTAATACACGCTGGAAACTTACGGGTAATGTGAGTTCTGCCTGGCGACCACCAAGTATAAACGAATTGTATGCACTTGGTTTGCACGCTGCTGTTGCGGCTTACGAACAAGGTAATCCGAATTTGCAAAAGGAGCAAAGTTACAATAGCGAACTAAGCCTAAAATACACGGACAATAAATGGTTATTGGATGTAAGTATTTACAATCATGCTATTTATAACTATATATACCGTTTGCCTAGCAATTTGTTTAATACCAGTTTTAGGGGTGTATTTCCAGTTTTCAATTATGTGCAAACCGATGCCTTATTACAAGGTTTTGAAACCAGTTTGAATTACAAATTGCATAAACAAATAACACTTCATACGGCATATACCTTTTTATATGCAACTGATATAAGTAAAAACAGACCTTTAATTTTTATGCCCGCCAATACCGTAAATAGTGGAATAGAATGGGAGTTATTAAATATAAAAAAACTAAAAAATGTGTTTATACAAATCAATCATCAATATGTGTTTGAACAAAACAGAGTGCCAGGGGGGATTGATTTTGCAAGTGCACCTGCAGGCTACCAATTGTTTGATTTTATAGTGGGAGGTAGCACCATCAAATCGAATATAAACTGGAGTATAGGTGCACAAAATGTATTCAATGCAAGCTATAGGGACTACTTAAGTCGCTACCGCTATTATGCTTTGGATGCAGGAAGAAACATTTTTATTAAATGCAGTATTCCATTTTCAGTCTTTGGAGGCTAAATGCCTTTCTCAGATATTAATTAACAAAAAAGTACAAAAATTATAAACAATTACAAAATGAATCAAAATAAACAAACAATTCAATCGTCAAATAAATTAGCTGTTGCAGGTATATTGTTAATGGCAGTAAGCATTGCCGTTTCTTCTTGCAAGAAAGATGATCCAAAGAAACCAGTAGCAACCAATCCGCAGGAAGTGTTAACCACTATCATTTTAGAAGGATATAACCATGATGAACCTAATAATCCCAAGTATCAGTTTACTTATAAATGGGAAGACATAGATGGGGAAGGAGCTAAAGCGCCAACTATTGATACGCTGGCTCTGGATACAGGCATTGAGTACCATTGCCATGTGCTTATATTGGATAAAACCAAAAGCCCAATTGATACTGTTTCTATAGAAATAGAGAAGGAAAAAGATGCACATCAGTTCTTTTATACTCCTAGTGCTAATTTAGCAGGAAAGTTTAGTACAGAAATTTTAGATTTTGATGATAATAACCCCAAATTACCAGTGGGTCTTGAATTTCATTTGATGACCATGAGTGAGCAAAAATATGTTTTGCCTTTAATAGGTTCTTTAAATATAGTATTGAGTCATTATGATGGAGTACAAAAAACCAGTTCAAAATCTGACGAAAGCGATATTGACATTACTTTCCCAGTAAAACTGAAATAGGTTTTGGATTAAGAGCACAAAAAAAGCTGCAAATATTATTTGCAGCTTTTTTTATTTGGTTCATTATCAGTTAGAATCGACCAATTTTAAAGTTTTTGCCGTTTACGCTTACAGTGGCTTCCTCATCGCATTCGCCATTTCCAAAGTTAATGGTACGGGTATTTTTACCTTCAGGAGTTACTTCTACAATACCTTTGGTAATTCTGCGTAAGTTACAGCTTAGGTCAACCAATAAAGGCGAAGTAATTTTACAGGTGTAGTTATTTCCTTTGCGGTTTACACCATTTGTAGTGCCTGTAATTTCGTATTTGTCGTCAGTTGAGTTACCCAAGGTGCTTTCCCCAGCTATCCAAGTGCGGTTGCGGGTGGAAACCCATTTAATGGTTTGCCCGCTTTCTAAAACTATAGAGGCATTTACTTGAATGGTCCAATTTAAGAAACCTTGTGAATTTCTGCCATTATTGGTAATTGTTTTGGTAGAAGAGTTGCTGATTTGTTTGCCATTTTGAACAAAATTATCAAAAGTAATATTGATTACTGTGCCAGCTTCGCGGTATTTGCCTGTGTATTTTACAATTATTTTGCCGCTGCGGGTTTTTAAATCATTACAAATGGTTCCA
>JANMIV010000330.1:0-2728 GCA_031375995.1 Bacteroidota bacterium | reverse complement strand
TATCGGATGGGTGTGGCTTTCATCCACCAGCTATTGGAGATTTGAGTTCAACGTTTGGATTTAGAAATTGGGGACGAAGACAAAAATTTCATTTTGGAGTAGATGTACGAATGGATGTTGGTGACCCTGTATATGCTGCTTTTGGTGGAGTGATACGCATTGCCAAACGAAGTTCAGATTATGGCTATATGGTACTTATTAGACATGATAATGGATTAGAAACATTGTATGCGCATTTTTCACAATTACTATGCTATGTTGGACAAACAGTAAAAGCAGCAGATATAATTGGTTTAGCTGGTAGTACTGGCAGATCTACTGGTCCACATCTACATTTTGAAGTGCGTTTTAAGGGAGAAAAAATAAATCCAAATCGCTTGGTGTATTTCCCAACGGGTTCATTGCTCTCCGATACTTTACAAATAGATCAGTCTTGCTTCAAACATTTATACGAGGTGAAGTCTGCTAAGTTAAAGGCCAAAATTCCCAAATATGTAAAGGCTAGAAAAGGTGACACACTAGTAAAAATAGCTCGCATCTATGGTATTTCTGTAAAGCGCTTGGCTAAGTTGAATAGAATTTCAAAAAAGACTAAGATTAAAAAGGGAAAAAGAATACGATTAAGATAAAAAACACTTTGAAAGTGGTTATTTACTAATATTTTATAAATTTGCATCATGAAAAAAAATGTACTGTATTTGATTTCCTTTTTAATAATTGCCTTATCATTTACCAATATACAAAGAAATATTTTTAATTATTTCAATAACAAAGAGTTAGAGAGAGAGGAAGAGGAACAAAAAATTCCTTTGCAAGATAGGATGGACTTAGCTTGGCAACAAGAAGCAGAGATGACTGTCGATCCTGAAAGTGGTTTGGTTCCTAGAGAAAGACTTTTAGAAGCTTTCAAATACAAACAATCTTTACTGAAACAAAAAGGTTTTGGTAAGGCAGCAATTACTGGAATTAATTGGAATGAAAGAGGGCCTAATAATGTTGGAGGTCGCACAAGAGCTATTTGTATTGACCTAAATGATGTAACCTATAAAACAGTTTGGGCAGGTGGTGTTGCTGGTGGTTTATGGAAAACAACAGATATAACAGTTGCCAATCCAACTTGGACACCTACTAATGACTTTTTTGATAACCTAGCCATTACCTATATTGAACAAAGTACTACCAATCCGCAAGTAATGTATTTTTGCACAGGTGAGGGTAATAATAATATAGATGCCGTACGTGGCTTAGGGGTTTGGAAAAGTACCAATGGTGGAAGTACTTGGAGTCAATTGGCTTCTACCAATAATAGCAATTTTTATTACTGCCAAAAAGTATTTTGTCCGAGTGGGCCAGATACTGTTTTTGTGGCATCTCAAACAGGTTTATATAGATCTGTAAATGGCGGGACTTCATTTACCAAAGTTTTAGGGTCAGGTATTTCAAGTGCAGGTGGTAATATAGCATACGATATAGAACGTGCTGCAAATGGTACTTTGTACGCAAGCATGAGCAGTGGTAGTAGTAATTCTGGTACTATTCACAAATCATTCAATAATGGAACTACTTGGCAAACACCTATGCCTTGGACTACAGCTATGAATAAAAGAGAAGTAGAAATTGCATTATCAAATAATGATACCAATACTATATGGGGTTTGGTTGAAAATGGAGGAACTATTATTGGTATTGTAAAGAGCACTAGCTCAGCAGGCAATTTTACTGTTACCTCGGCTTACCCAGTTGATGCAGATGGAGGAATTCCTTCTACGGACTTTTCTCGTACTCAAGCTTGGTATGATTTATCAATAGCAGTAGATCCTAATAATAGTAATGTATGTGTGGTTGGTGGTGTAGATTTATTTAAAACCACCAATGGAGGAACTTCTTGGCAGCAAATAGCGCATTGGTATGGAGGTTTTGGTTTTCAAGAAGTGCATGCCGATCAACATTACGCTTTGTTTTCTCCTGGTTCATCTAGTATTTGTTATTTTACCAATGATGGTGGAATTTATCGCTCTACTAATTTTACCAACGCTATTCCAACTATAACAAGTAAAGAGTCTAATTATAATACTTCTCAATTTTACGGATGTGATGTGCATCCAACATTGCCTAACTATTTTTTGATGGGTGCTCAGGACAATGGAAGTCATAGGTTAAATGCAGCAGGCATTAGTTCATCAGTAGAGGTGAGTGGGGGTGATGGCGTGTTTTGCCATATAGATCAAAACCAACCTACATTTCAGTTTACCAGTTATGTTTATAACAATTATTTTCGCTCTACTAATTCAGGCTCTTTTTTTTCAAGTGTTGTTTCTTCTAATTCAGGTCGCTTTGTGAATCCGTCTGACTACGATGATAGCTTAAATATAATGTATGCTGCTGATGCCTCTGGTAGTTACTTTAGGTGGAGTAATCCGCAAACAGGCTCTACCACTAATACCGTTTCTTTATCAAATTCAAACGGACAAGTTACAGCCGTTAAGGTTTCGCCCAATGTGGCTGGCAGGGTTTACTTTGGTTTTACAGGAAGGGTAGTAAGAGTTGATGGAGCTAATACAGGAACTACACAAACAGGAACAAGGTTTGCTAATAGTGTTCAAAACCATCCACAATATTGGCGCATTGGAACCAATGCTGTTGGTGGCGGTGTCGTTAATACAACCCGAGGATATTTTTCTTTTAAGAATCAAAATCCAAACGGTTCTTATTTTAGTGATGGTCCTGG
>JANMIV010000322.1:0-1603 GCA_031375995.1 Bacteroidota bacterium | reverse complement strand
GAAAACATTCAAACTGGTGAGATTATGCATGATTATATGCCAAAAGAGTTTACTATGCATTCTAAATTAGAGCAACAAACAGATGGTCTAATGAAAGTAACAATAGTAAAAGATTTATACCGCGAAGTGGCTACAGAGTTTAAAACAGAATGGCTGCTGGTATTGCTGTATGTAGTTTCAATGGTGGCAGTAGCTTTTCATTTATACCATGGCTTTAGTTCGGCATTCCAAACGTTGGGCTTAAATCATAAAAAATACAATGGGCTAATAAACTTTGTAGGAGTTGGTTTGTTTGCTATTTTAATACCAATCGGTTTTGCAGCAATGCCCCTTTATTTTTTTATTAAATAATTCAACATTCATCATTTAAACTATTCAAAAGATGTTAGAGTCAAAAATTCCTCAAGGCCCAATAGAATCAAAGTGGACAAAATATAAGTCAACTGTTCCCTTGGTAAATCCAGCAAATAAACGCAGTTTAGAAATTATTGTGGTTGGATCTGGTTTGGCAGGTGCTTCTGCCGCAGCCACCTTAGCTGAGTTGGGTTATAAAGTTAAAGTATTTTGTTTTCAAGATTCTCCACGCAGGGCACATTCTATTGCGGCTCAGGGTGGAATAAATGCAGCAAAAAACTATCAAAATGATGGTGATTCCGTTTATCGCTTATTTTATGATACCATAAAAGGAGGAGATTACCGTGCTCGCGAAGCAAATGTGCATCGTTTAGCTGAGGTAAGCGGCAATATTATAGATCAATCAGTAGCCAGTGGAGTACCATTTGCACGTGAATATGGAGGACTATTAAGTAACCGTTCTTTTGGTGGTACACAAGTACAACGTACTTTTTATGCTGCAGGTCAAACTGGTCAGCAGTTACTATTAGGAGCTTATTCTGGTTTACAACGTCAAGTTGGCTTAGGCAATGTGCAGTTATTGGCTCGCCATGAAATGTTAGATGTGGTGAATATTGATGGGAAATGCCGAGGAATTATTGCCCGCGATTTAGTTTCAGGTAAATTAGAGCGTCATTTTGGGCATGCAGTGTTATTGTGCACAGGTGGTTATGGAAATGTATTTTTCCTCTCTACCAATGCCATGGGTAGTAATGTTACAGCGGCTTGGAAAGCACATAAAAAGGGTGCCTTCTTTGGAAATCCTTGCTATACTCAAATTCACCCTACTTGTATTCCTGTTTCTGGCGACCACCAATCTAAGCTAACCTTAATGAGTGAGTCGTTGCGTAACGATGGACGTATTTGGGTACCAAAACGCAAAGAAGATGCGGAAGCAATTAGAACTGGAAAATTAAATCCTAATGATTTAAAAGAAGACGATAGAGATTATTATTTAGAAAGACGCTACCCGGCTTTTGGAAATTTAGTACCTCGCGATGTGGCCTCACGCGCTGCTAAAGAGCGTTGCGATGCTGGTTATGGCGTAAATGCTACTGGCGAAGCAGTATTTTTGGATTTTGCCTTTAACATGAAATATAAATATGGCAAGCAGGAAGCAACCAAAAAGAATATATCAAACCCTACAGAAGAGCAATTAACAGCTTTAGGGCATGAAGTAATCAAAGAAAAATATGGTAATTTGTTTGAT
>JANMIV010000201.1:0-1927 GCA_031375995.1 Bacteroidota bacterium | reverse complement strand
AAGATGAATCAAAACATTGCGTGAGGGTATTGCGCAAACAAGTAGCCGACACCCTAGATTTAATAGATGGAAAAGGCACACACGCCATTGGAGAAATTGTTGATGCCAATCCTAAAAAATGTGTTTTAAAGATTATACAACGTGTACACCATGCCCAATCAAAACGCAGTTTGCACGTGGCAATAGCCCCCACTAAAAATTTTGATCGCATGGATTGGATGCTTGAAAAATGCACTGAGATAGGTGTTGATGAAATTACATTTATTGAAACACGCAATTCTGAACGCGATAAAGTAAATATAGAACGAAGCGAAAAAATACTCATACAAGCCATTAAGCAAAGCAAACAGTATTGGCTTCCTCGCTTAAATGGCATTACCAAACTGGAGCTGTTTTTAGCGAGGCAATCTGCGGAGGCACTAAATTTAGTGGCTTGGTGTAAGGCAAATAAAACACAACAAATTGGGAAGATGCTGCTTGAAAATGACAGTAAACCCATTTGCTTATTAATAGGCCCCGAAGGCGATTTTACAACAGAAGAAATTGCACAAGCAAGGGCACGTAAATTTGAACCTGTATGGTTGGGCAATAATATTCTAAGAACCGAAACGGCTGCGGTATATGCTTGTACCATTATCAATCATGTATTAGATGCAAGCTAAACAAATACTGTGGATTATGGCCATGCTTAGCATTTGCTTAACAAGTACGGCTCAAACCGATTCAATAAACCATACTGGCAAAAAAATAGCATCCTATATAGTGCCTACTTCATTGGTAGCTTATGGTTTGTTAAGTTTAGATAATAATGGTTTGCCAAGCAGCATAGCTGTTAAAAATTGGAGAAATACGCACTTTGCTAGTTTTAAGGATGGTTCGGATGATTTTTTAGCATTTGCTCCCGGCTTAATGATGCTGGCTTGCGATGCTTTTAAAGTAAAAAGTGCGAGTAATTTTGCCAATCAAAGTGTAATAACGGCAAAAGCAGTTGTAATTAGTATGGGTTTGGTAAATGCACTCAAATACACTACTAAGGTATTGCGCCCTGATGGAAGTGCCGAAAACTCCTTTCCAAGTGGGCATACCGCTTTTGCTTTTACACTAGCAGAAATGCTGCACCAAGAATTTAAAAGCAAACCATTTATTTATACCAGTGGTTATATAATTGCTAGTGGTGTTGGTGCCATGCGCATACTCAACAATAGGCATTGGTATAGCGATGTATTGGTGGGTGCAGGTATTGGCTTGTTAAGTACTAAAATAGCTTATGCTACACACAGGTACAAATGGAAAATGAGTAAAAACAAATTGTTTCCAATTATAGGCAGCAACCAATGGGGTTTTATCTATACTTTTTGAAGTAAGAAGGCAATACTAGCCGCTATATCATCATGCAGAAAGCGGTCTTCGGCCATAAAAGATACCTTTTCTCTATAGGCAGCTAAAAATGTTTCTACTTGGTTAGAGCTTTTTAAAGGCCGTCTGAATTCCAATGCTTGGGCTGCATTGAGCAATTCTATAGCCAATATACGCTCTATGTTTTTTACTACTCTTAAGCATTTAGTAGCCGCATTGGCACCCATGCTCACATGGTCTTCTTGTCCATTGCTGCTTACTATACTATCTACACTTGCAGGGGTACACAATTGCTTATTTTGACTTACTATACTGGCAGCTGTATATTGTGGAATCATAAAGCCAGAGTTTAAGCCAGGATTACTCACTAAAAATGCGGGTAAATTTCTTTGTCCCGAAATAAGTTGATAGGTTCGCCTTTCGCTAATACTGCCTATTTCTGCTAAAGCAATCGCTAAAAAGTCAAGGTGAATGGCAAGGGTTTGCCCATGGAAATTACCGCCAGAAATAATTAAGTCTTCCGCTACAAATACATTTGGATTATCGGTTACCGAGTTTATTTCCGTAGTAA
>JANMIV010000159.1:0-6574 GCA_031375995.1 Bacteroidota bacterium | reverse complement strand
TCTTAAATTTCTAAATGATTCAGAAATATTTGATTTAGGACTGTTTGCAATAACTAAAGCATTCTTACCGTCATTATGTACTATGTTTCCTATTATTGGAATTTTAGTTATTTCTTGGAGCTCTTTATGGTTTGTAATTGTTGAATTCAAAAAGTCTATAATTAGAATAATAATAGACGGAAGCAATATACCAATCATTAAAGCAGTAAAGTAAAAAGTATTTGGAATTGGGTAAGTGCGTCCTGTAACTATTGTTTTATCTATTACTTTATTATCTGCAATAACCGAAGCTCCTGCAATACCCGCTTCTGCTCTCTTTTCTAATAAGTATGTGTAGAGCTTATCACTAATATTAAATTTTCTATTAATGTTTAGGAACTGTCTTTCCGCTAGTGGTATATTATTGAGGTCTTTTTCAATTAGCTTAATTTGCGACTCAAGATCAGTAATTAGTAGTTTAGATTGATTTTTGATATTATTTAAGTTCTCTATGAGTGATAATTTTATATTACTAATATTTTGATCAATTTCTAGAATAGCAGGATTTAACTCTTTCATACTATTGCTGTAAGTAATCTTTTTAGCATATAAATCAGATAATTTAATAATTAATGAATTAAGTAAGGGATCTCCAATACCAAGTGCACTAGGTGCTATTACTTCTTTTATGTTTTTATTTTTATTGATATAATCATATAAGTAGGAGTAATATTTGTATTTGGATAATTCTAATACCTTCTGAGATTCTATTTCTTTTAATTGGGACAAAATAAGTTTACCCTCTTCACTTAGGTTTATAATTTTATTGTTGGTTTTAAAATTCAATAAATTATTTTCTATTGTTCTTAGTGTATCTTGGATATCATTTAATTGTAAATTGATAAAATTTATTGTCTTTTTTGATATTTGTGCTTTTTCATCTAAACCCTGTTGTATGTAGGTTTGGCATAATGAATTAAGGAAATCTATATCTTTTTCTGGGTAAGAAGTTTCTTTTGTTAATTCAACAATAGATGACATCTTATTGATTGTTTTCACATTGAAACTACCACTGTATTTGCTAATTAATGACGATTTCGTATTTAATATAAAATGTAATCCATTATTGTAATCCTTTAGTAATTCAAGATTTAGAATGGTAATTTTAAATTTTAAATTTTCTGTTTCTATATATTGATTGATTGGGAAAACTTTTTTTTGTATTTTGGGACTAACATCTACAACTTCCTTTTCATTATAAGGAATAAGCACCTTCCCTTTTTTGTCATCACTACTTATTTCAACGGTATTATTATTTAAGAATTTAACATAAATAGGTACCTGATAAGTTTGAAAATGGTTGGTATCAAGTTCTACAATAAAGGGAAGATCTTTATACAGCTCAACTTTTTTTATTTTACCTTCTGAATAGTAGGAAATATTGAAATTGATGTTATCAAGTGTTTGTTCTACTAAATTTCTAGATTTTAATATACCAATTTCGTTTTCAATATTTTTCGATTGCATTAGCAAAGAAGAACCTTGTAAGAAACTTTCAGCTCCATCAAAGGTATTTCTACTTTTGTCTTTAATTAATAATGAAGTTTTTAAAGAAAATATTGGTGTGGTATATCTTATAACAAGATGCGCAACTAACAAAGATAAAGAAATAGATATTATAAAAAATGGCATGAAAGCTAAAAACTTGCCAATTATAAATTTTATATTAATTTTAGATTCAAGGATTTCTCCGCTGCTTCTGTTATTACTTTCTGATAAGTGATTCATTATTTATTTATTATCGCCTGATTAATATATACGTATTAATTGATAAAACTAAAATGGTTAATATGGGAGTTAAAGTTTGCAATGAGCTTTGCACACTACTAAAATTACCAAAAGCCCTTGATTTTAAAGGTTCTACATAAATTAAATCATTAGGTCGGACTAAATAACAAGGATTTTTCAGGATGTCTGCTTGGGTAAAATCAATATTATAAACTTTCATTCCATCAGCATTTTGCCTAATTATCGTTATTTTTCTCCTATTTGCTATTGGAGTAAAGTCCCCCGCTAGCGCAAGTGCTTCTGATAGTGTTATTTGATTAATTGTTCCTGAATATCTGCCTGGTCTAACTACTTCTCCTAAAAGTGTGAATGGAATTTCATTGAGTTTAACAATAAGGTGATATACTTTAAAAAATTTCGAAAGCTCTATTTCTATTTTTTCTTTTGCTTCACTTACACTTAATCCTACTACTTTTAATTTCCCGATTGCTGGTAGATTAATTTCTCCCATCATATCCAACGAATAACCTGTGAAGTAAAACTGATTACCTACGCTAGTTCCTTGCTGAATTTGCTCACTTCCAGATGGATGAGAAAATGTTTGAGTAATCATTCCTTCTTGTGAGGTAATATTTAAACTAATATAAAGAATATCATTTATCTGTAATTTGTAAATACCTTTATCTAATTGATAATCACTTTTAGCACTATCATTGTTATTACTTAGTTTAGCATTTTGAAATAAAACAAATTTTTTATTTGAAATACAAGAGCTTATAAAAGCGGTGAAAGCTAAAAGAAGCAATAGATTTTTGTTTGTTCTCATTTTATATTTTACGTAAAATATTGTTTGGCAGTTGTACAAGAAGCGAAAATCCTATATTTTCAATTTTTACCAACACCCTTTTACTTGATTTATACTCAATTAATATTCCTAGTTGATTTTGTAGCGGTCCAGCAATAATTCTCACTTGCTCCCCTTCTTCAAACTTATCAATTACAGTTTCAATATCGGTATAGTTTGCAATCATTAGTTTAACAATATCAATTTGTGACTGACTTACCTCCACTGGCACACCTAGAAAGGATACAAATTTAACAATTCCCTTGGTATTTAAAAGTTCATAATAATTGCTTAGGGAAGTATATATAAAAATATAGGAGTTAAATAAGGGACTTTCAACCCATTTCTTCCTATCACTCCATTGAACTAATTTTTTTTGTAAAGGTAAAAATACCTCATAACCATTTTTTTGTAACTCAGCACAAATTTTCTTTTCTGCGCGTGGCACAGTATAAAGCAAATACCATTTATTCTTTTTATCCTCCAATTGCATTTATTTACAATATTCCCCTCTATTTATTTTGTGCTTTTGTGCAGGTTACAAATACTCTTTTACAATCTTATTAAGCCATTTTAAAAGAAAAAACATAATAATAGCTGCAAAGCCCAGTAAAATAAAGTTGACTAAAAAGAAATTGGCTTTATTGTCATAACCATCCCATAAGGTGGCTAAAATGCCTGATAGTTTGTTTCCAATGGAAGTAGATAGAAACCAACCACCCATCATAACAGCCGTAAGGCGTTTAGGACTCAATTTGGAAACAAGCGATAGTCCCATAGGACTTAAAAAAAGTTCTCCAATGGTAATAACACCATAACAGCCAATAAGCCATAAAGGAGACGCTTTCATTTCTCCATTATTACAATAATATACTCCTGCTACCATTACCAAGGTGCTTAATGATGATATAAGTAATCCCCAAGCTATTTTAGAGGGGGTTGAGGGTTCCAATTTTTTTCTTTTGAGTAAGGCAAAAAACCAAACCACCAATGGGGTAAGTATAATAACCCAAAGAGGGTTGATAGATTGAAACAATTCGGTATTGAATAAAGCAATTGTTTCCCCTTCCGCAGGTTGTAAGTCTGGTTGTAAGTTTCTAAAGTAGATGGGTTTATCCCATACTTTTTTTACAACTCCATTTTCTTTTATTAGGGAAAATTTATCGGTATAAGCTTCAACAGAATCTATTTTATTGGTAGTTTTTTCAGCCAAATACATCGTTTCTACCGTACTTTTTGTTATTTCAGGAACCTGTCTATCTGTATAATATTGTGCCCAAGTTGTGAGTGCAGTGCCATTTTGCTTAAATACAGCCCAAAACATAACAGAAACTAACATAATGGTTAACAAAGCGGCTAAAGGTTTTTTATCGCTTACGCTGGCTTTAACATATAATCCAATATAATAAATAACAATAGGAATTGTAGCAAATATGAATGCATCAGAACTGTCGCTGCCAAAAATGTTTCCAGGAATGGTCCAAGCACCAATACCTACAATAATGGCGGGTAAAAATACGGTTGTGAAAATTTTGCTTAAAGGCATATCTTCTTTTTCTACTGGTTTAAGCACATCGGCATGGCGATAATGCCTTAAGCCTATTGCATAAACAATAAGCCCAAGAAACATGCCAACACCAGCAGATCCAAATGCGTAGCTCCAACCATATTTATTGCGCATAAAAGCGGCTATAAATGTGCAAGATGCTGCCCCAATATTGATACCTGAATAAAAAATATTATAGCCCGCATCTTTCAAGTGTTTGTATTCAGCATTGTTGTATAGGTTGCCTAGTAAGGTGGAAATATTGGGTTTAAAAAAGCCATTTCCTAAAACTATCAAAAAGAGCGAAAAGTAAAAAAACGTGGTTCCAGGAATTGCTAATCCAAGATAGCCTAATCCCATTAATGTGCCTCCAATGAATATAGATTTGCTATATCCAAGAATTCTATCGGCTAATAAACCACCTAAAAAAGGGGTTAGGAAAACAAATGCGATGAACGTGCCATATATGTCGGCAGCAGATTTTCGGTCTATACCCAATCCTCCTTTTTCAACTGATGAGGTTAAGTACAGTTGAAAAATGCCTATCATAAGGTAATAGCCAAAACGTTCCCACATTTCTGTAAAAAAGAGGAAAGGAAGTCCTAAAGGGTGTTTTTTATTCATATTGGGTCAGTTTTTCAAAACTACTTAGGCGTTAAAAATGGTGTTTTTTACAATTTAAAACAATACAACATTTCGGAACAAACAAATAGCCTTGAATTTCAAGGCTATTTGTTTGTGAAAGCAATTTATATTTCGTTTAAGAAATACCGTGCATCATGGTCAATAATTTTTTGCTTAGGAAAAATAATATAATAGCAGCTATACCCGCCATAAATACAAAAAGCATGAAGAATGTATAAAGGCTGTTTATTTTATATCCTAAAAAGGATTTTTCCTTTATTACAGAATTAGCAAATATATTTTTTACTACTTCTGCCTTTAAATTTTTGTCTTCTATAGACTCTAAATTAATTAAATCGATACTTACAAAGTCAGTTCCGTTAATTGTTTCCTTTTTATCTAGTTTATCGCAAACTATAATGTTTTTTGCTGTTTGCTCATTTTGCACAGCAGAAACTGCAAGCATTGTTTCTGGATAGTAAGAACTTAATGTTCCTGCAAATTTATTGGCCGAAGCGGTAGATAAAAACCAAACACCCATTAATAATGAAGCAAATTTTACAGGGGCTAATTTATTAACCATAGAAAGACCAATAGGAGAGAGGCATAATTCGCCAAAAGTATGAATAAGGTAAAGACTTAATAACCACATCATATTTACTTTGGCCGAAGGCTCTATTCCATTTACGCCTAAAGCAATTACCGCATAGCCACCTGCTAATAGCAATAAGCCTATTGCTTGTTTGTAAGGAGAGGCGGGCTCCATTCTTTTATTACCCAAAGCAGTCCATAAAATAGAGAATATAGGAGCAAAAATTACTATTGCTATTGCATTAACTGATTGAAAAGCACTTGCAGGAATAGATTCAATAAATTTCCCTTTTTCTGGAATTTCATTTATTAAATAAACTAAACTACCTATTGCTGCGGTTATTATAAGAAGAATTAGTTCCCTTACCCCTTTTTGCTCATTCAGCATTTTAGTAAAAACTTTAAAACCTAAAAATCCTAGTATGAAAATAATTACTGAATAAATGAGAGTAAGTGTATTTTTTGATAGTAATAAGCCAATTTCTCTATTTGTTTGTTCTGCTGCAAAAAATGTAAGTGAAGCTCCTGCTTGTTCAAAAGCAGCCCAAAAGAAAATAACAAAGAAAGCCACGATATAAATAACCCAAATACGTTCTTTTTCTTCTTTAGTTAAACTTTTATCAGAAATAATAAATCCAGGAGCAGCAATAGAAAGCGAGAATATGAAAGAACCAATAACACCTTGACCAAGAAAATAGAATAAAACGAATAAAGCAACTTCAATACCTAACCAAGTAAAAACTTGTTGTTGTGTAAAATCTGACTTAGTTTTCTCTGTATTGGTTTTCGCTTCATTTCTGTTTGCATTGGGAACAGCCCCTATTGCTTCGCCTTCTGGACTAACAATATAGTGATTTTTGAGCCAAACGAAAATTGATGTACTGATAACCATTCCTATTGATGCGGCCAAGAAACCCCATTTAAAATCAGCAGGATTGCCTGTATCTCCTAAACCACCACAAATAAGTGGTGATAAAAATGCACCTAAATTTATTCCCATATAGAAAATGGTAAAAGCAGAATCAATTCTTTTATCACCTTTAGGGTAAAGTTGACCAACCATTGTTGAGATATTGGGTTTAAAAAAACCATTTCCAAAAATCAACATACCTAAGCCACCAACCATTAATACACGGGCAATTTCTATTTGCGAGTAAAAAGAACCGCTCAAAAACATAAAAAATTGGCCAATGGCCATCATA
>JANMIV010000117.1:0-2275 GCA_031375995.1 Bacteroidota bacterium | reverse complement strand
GGTAGATGTTTTGCTTAAACAATATTCAGCATCAGGGATTGAGTTAAACGACTATACAAAAGCCCAGATTGAAAAATTAAAAGACAATACTACTTTTACTGTCACTACTGGTCATCAATTGGCTTTATTTACTGGACCGCTTTATTTTATTTATAAAATTGTAACCATTTTAAATTTAGCAGAACAGCTAAAGCAACAGTATCCCAATCAGCATTTTGTGCCTGTGTTTTGGATGGCAAGTGAAGACCATGATTTTGAGGAAATAAGTTCCATTCAATTGTTTGGGCAACAGGTTAAATGGCTGAAAGACAGTGGGAATAAGCCAGTAGGAAGAATAACCAATGATGGAATAGCAAACTTAATTGATGAAATAGCGAGCATACTAGGAGAAAGACAACAATCTAAAAATTGGATAGCCTTACTAAGAAAATGTTACTCAGCAGAGGGGAATCTTTCACAAGCAACTAGGCATTTGGTATATGAATTGTTTAAGGAAGAAGGTTTAGTAATAATTGATGCTGATGATAAGGATTTAAAAAAGCAACTTCAACCCATTATTGAAAAAGATGTTTTAGAGCAAACCAGTTTTTTGGCAATTAACGAAACCAATAGGCTTTTAGAAGAAACTTATAAGTTACAAATAAATGGCAGAGAGATAAACTTCTTCTATTTGCACCCTGAATTGGGTCGTAAACTGATAAAGCAAGTAGGTAATAGCTACAAATTGCAAGATAGCTCTGTTGTTTTTACCAAGGAGGAGATGGCTTATCAAATAGCTAATTATCCAGAATTATTTAGCCCAAATGTGGTTTTGAGGCCCGTTTATCAAGAACTTATTTTGCCTAACTTAGCTTATATTGGTGGGCCAGCAGAAGTGGCATATTGGTTACAATTAAAAAATGTATTTGATGCATACCATATTGCATACCCTGTTTTAATGCAACGTAATTCCTTTTTATTATTGAATAAGTCAATTAATGATAAGATAGGAAAGATGGGTTTGAATTTTAAGGATTTGTTTTTATCGGATAGCGAATTAGCCGACTTATTTTTGCAGAAACAGTCTGCCAGTAATTTAACAGAAACAGTTGCTAAGGTTGATACGCTTTTACAAAGCATAATTGACGAAATAAAAAATGTTGATCCAATAGGAGGGAAAGAAGCACTTCAGTTAAAGTTAGAGAATAAAAAACAATTGGGAGGAATCTTAAAATCGTACAAAAAAGCAAGTCAACAAAAGCAGGAAGACAATATTATAAAGCTATTAAAATTAAAAGAAAAGATATTCCCTTCTGGAGTATTTCAAGAACGTTTGGAAAATATAATGATGTACGATTTAAATCCAGCTACGTCATTTATTGCTAAAGTGAAACAAAGTGCCAGTGCATTTGATACATCATTGCATATTATTGAGGACTAGTTGTTTAGCTGCTTAACGGCTTCCCAAAGCACAATACCAGCAGAAACAGCTATGTTCAAGGAGTGTTTGCTCCCAAATTGTGGTATTTCAATTACCTCATTACTTATATCAATAATGTGTTGACTTACGCCTTCTACTTCATTTCCAAAAACTAAGGCGTAGTTTTTGGTGGCACTAAAACTAAAATTATTCAACATGGTAGCATGAGAGGTTTGTTCAATGCTCAAAATACAATAATCTTCCTTTTTTAGTTGATTGATAAGGGATTCTGTATTTTCATGGTGTTCCCATTTTACACTTTCTGTAGCTCCAAGGGCCGTTTTTAAAATTTCTTTATTGGGAGGAATTGCAGTAATTCCACAAAGGTAGATTGTAGCCACATTAAAAGCGTCTGACGACCTGAAAACGGAGCCGACATTTTGAGCACTCCGCACATTATCTAATACAATGGAAATATTTATTTTAGTTGAATTTATGTTTTCAGATATCGTTTTTCTGTATAAAGCCTCGTTTTTCAGTTTTCTATTTAACATGCTGTAAAATAATGTTTTTCGGTTGTGACATCTAATTGGATAAAAATACCGTAGCTTAACACATTGTAAATTTACGCAGATTGTACTAAAAAGATGACAAGGTGTTAATAGTTGTGTTGTTTACATCTAAAAATTAGGCATATATTTGCAATGTTAGTCAATGCATTTTGTTTAACAACTATAAGGATGAAAAAAATATTTATTCAGTTCTGTTTGCTATTTTTAGCAAATAGTTTACTGGCTCAAACTACTAAACAAACTACAAGGTTCAGCTTGGATGTTCATGCTGGACTGCCTTATATGTTTACTAATGTGGGGCATG
>JANMIV010000436.1:0-3179 GCA_031375995.1 Bacteroidota bacterium | reverse complement strand
GTGCCGATGCCAAAGGCGGTGCAAGGGAGTTTTTGCCAGTATTAAGTAGGGCAGGAGTTGCTGCTGGAGTTGATGGTGTATTTATTGAAACACATCCAGAACCAGAAAAAGCTTTGTGCGATGCGGCTTCTCAGTTAAGTGTTTACCAATTGGAGGAGTTTTTAAAGCCTTTAATTGAGTTACACAACTTAGAAGTAAGTTACAGGTAAGTTTAAGTATAAACGAACTGAGTTTATAAGCTAAAAAAGCAGTCTTTTGAATAAAAGGCTGCTTTTTTAGCTTATTTTAGTTTTCTGTAGTTGCCATTATTGGGCTTAAGCAATACTTTGTATTTATCGGTAATAAGTCCCTTTTCTAAAAAGTACCTAATTAAATCGGGTGTTTTCTCTATGCCAAGGCTTTCTTTTAAGCGTTTTTTGAGTGCATCAACACCCTTTTCCGAAATACCCATCATGTCGGCTATTTCTTTGTTTCTTTTGCCATAAAACATGGCGCTTACCAAGCCAATTTTTCTGTTGTTTAATTGGCGATTGTCTTTGTCATTTTCAGGGTTATCTTCATTTTCGCCAAAGCTAAAATCATCGGAGGTATCAAGAATGATGTCTTTGTATTTTAAGTTTTTGAAATGGGTGTCAACAAAGAAAATGTCGTTGTAGGCGCAATTGATAGCCATTTCAATGGTTTTGTTTCCAGCCAATTTAAAAAACAAAGCACTGAAACCAAGCTGTTCTAAGTGAGAGAGAATGCCATTGATATCGTTGAGTGTATAACCCAAAACTTTTACGTGTGGCCTCACTCTTTTTAGTGAGCCTACAAAATCTATAATTGTTCCGTCTTCTAAGTCTATATTGGCAAATACTAAAACTAATTCTTCGTCAAACGCATCATCATATACATCAAGTGGGTATTTTAAAATTTCAATGTTATTAAATCCTATACTCTTCAGGTTTGTTACCATTACGTAACAAAAGAAGTTTGAAGTTTCTATAATAAGAACTTTCATAATTGCTTATAATTTTTCTAATAAATACAATAGTATTATATATCTATAAATTAAACATAATTAGATGCTCATTTAGTAGCTATAAAAGCAAAATGTGGGGTTTTCACTACATTTATTCTAACGTATTAATAATTGCAATTAAAGCATTTTGTGTTAATTTAACATATTTACACTAAAAATATTGATTTTGGTGAAAATGAAGTCGGTTTTTATGCCATAAAAAGTAGGTTTTCTGAAAAGTAAACCTGTTTTGGTAAGTTATAACTTTTTTAATACCGTAATTAAGGTGTTATTTTCAATCATTTAAAACAACTTGTTTTTATAGCTTGGTGTAAATCCTAAATGTTGGTATGCTTTTTCAGTGGCTTCTCTTCCTCTAGGGGTGCGCATTAAGAATCCTTCTTGAATTAAGTAGGGCTCATATACTTCTTCAATGGTTCCTCCATCTTCGCCAATGGCGGTGGCAAGTGTATTTAGTCCTACTGGGCCCCCTTTAAACTTTTCAATTAAAGTTTTTAAAATGCGTGCATCCATTTCGTCTAATCCTTCACTATCTACATTTAGGGCATTCAGTGCAAACTGTGCAATTTCTAAATTAATTATACCATCGCTTTTTACTTGTGCAAAATCTCTGGTTCTGCGCAAAAGGGCATTGCCTATACGTGGGGTACCACGGCTTCTGCGGGCAATTTCCCAAGCAGCCTCTTCATCAATTATTGATTTCATAATGGTGGCACTGCGCTCTATTATGGTTTTCATTAACTTTTTATCGTAGTACTCCAAGCGGGAGTTAATACCAAAGCGGGCACGCAAGGGAGAGGTAAGTAAACCAGAGCGGGTGGTAGCACCAATTAATGTAAAGGGTTCTATTTCTAATTGGATACTGCGGGCATTGGGGCCGCTATCTATCATTATATCTATTTTATAGTCTTCCATGGCCGAGTACAGAAACTCTTCCACTACGGGACTTAGGCGGTGTATTTCGTCAATAAAGAGTACATCGCCTTTTTCTAAATTGGTAAGCAAACCAGCTAAATCGCCCGCTTTTTCAAGTACTGGGCCGCTGGTGGTTTTAATACCTGCGCCCAATTCGTTGGCTATAATAATGCTAAGGGTGGTTTTTCCTAAGCCTGGAGGGCCATGCAGTAATACATGATCGAGGGCTTCGCCACGCTGTTTGGCGGCTTGCACAAATATTTTTAAGTTTTCTATTGTTTTTTCCTGACCAGTAAAATCATCAAACAACCGGGGGCGTAATACACGTTCAAGCTCTTTTTCGGCAGGAGTTAAGCTGGTATCTTCAGGTTCTAAATGGGGGTTTCGCACAGCTACGAATATAATTATTTTTTTTATTCTGCGGTGTTTACAATATACGGGGTTGTTGCTAGCCCCGATAGAGGCAAATAGCTTGCGAAGCAACTATAGCAGATAGCGGGAATTGCTCCAAAAACAAACTATTGTATGGCTTTTTGAAACTATTTTGGCACTATTGTATTGTGTATGATAAGCACTTTTAATTGCACGTAATTGTTAGTATTTGCAGAGTTATATAGCCTATTGGACCAAACTACTAAAACCAATGAAAAGGTGGCGGCTTTGGTGGATTACTTTAGCAGGGCAAATGCTGCTGATGCTATTTGGGTATTGGCACTTTTGAGTGAGCGGAAAATTAAATCGATAGCTAAAACAAGTGATTTGAAATTGTGGGCAGCAGAATTGGCGCAAATACCAACATGGTTGTTTGATGAGTGCTACCAAACGGTAGGCGACTTAGCCGAAACGATAAGCCATGTATTGCCCAAAAGTAGCCAAAGGCTTGATAAACCTTTGCATGAATGGATAGAAGACTTATTGGCACTTGCTAATAAAAGTGTAGAGGAGCGGAAGGCCTTTATAACTTATGCTTGGCAGCATTTGGACGTGCAGGAACGCTTTGTTTTTAATAAGCTTTGTACGGGAGGATTTAGGATTGGTGTTTCGCAAAAACTGATTGTAAAAGCTATAGCAAAGGTATATGGTATGGATGAAAGTATATTGGCGCACCGCTTAATGGGAAATTGGGAGGCACAAAATACTGATTTTAATATAAGCGTATTACTTAGAAACGAATTTAATTCTGCAAATTCGTATGCGCTAGCCAAAAGTATCATAGATATTGAAAAAATTATACAAAAAT
>JANMIV010000048.1:0-5460 GCA_031375995.1 Bacteroidota bacterium | reverse complement strand
CGGAAACCCAGTACCAGGCATACCATGTAATAGTATGTTTTATGTACAAGCTAGGGGTTTTGAAAGCATAGAAATATATGTTTACAACAGATGGGGCAAACTGGTATTCCAAACCAATAATGTAAAAGAGGGTTGGGATGGTTATGATCAAAAGACAGGAGGAGAATGCCAGCAGGATGCGTATGTTTATCAAATATTTGCCAATAGTTTTAGTGGCAAAAGATATCAATACAGTGGTTCTGTTACACTATTGAGGTAACAGAAGGAATTATATAGAAAAGAGTACTTTGAAGGAAAAAGTATTTGCTTTGCTTATTTGTGTTTTATAGCGAAAAAAAACGCTATATCGTCCGCTCTACAAACAATTATTGTTTAGTGTTTTTCCAACTTAACAAAGCTGAAACACCAAAGGGAAAGGGTATTTTACGTTTTAGCAATGTATTTTCGCTTAAAAACACATAGTATAAAACAGTGTTTAAAAAGCCTAATTCAAACATGGAGTGATCACTTCCAGAACCATCTCGCTTAAAAAGATTTGGAAATTTATTACCCAACGAACGTATTACATAAATGGGAATAAACAACCATGAATTAAAGTAAGTAAGGTATTGTATTTTCCCATTATTGCCAAAAAGTTTACTTAACTCAAGGGTTTTGTATCTCCTAAAATGATGGTTTACTACATCATGTTGACCCCACAAACTCATAAATGCGGGTACAGTTACAAAAACAAACCCATCTGGCTTGCAAACTCTTTTCATTTCATTCACTGCTAATTGGTCGTCTTCCACATGTTCTATTACATCAAAAGCACAAACCAAATCGTAGGTATTTGCGTCAAAACGCAACTCTAATATACTCCCTTGCTCTATGTCTATTGGCAGTTTTTCTTTTACAAAATTAAAGCACACCTCATCATACTCTATTGATTTTACTTTGCCAAATGATTCGAGCATAATGGAAGTTGCTCCTGTTGCTACACCAATATTTAAAATATTCAAATCCGTTCTATCCGGATATAGTTTTTGGATATGCGATTTTAAAATTTCAAGGCGTGCGGTAAACCACCAGTTGCTACGCTCTAATTCGTAATATTCTTTGTAATACGCTGGAGTCATTTTTTGTTTATCAAAATTTATTAAATTACCATCGCATAATAATCATTACAAAATAAAAAAGTAAATAAACTATTCCATGTAATAGCTTCTACCAAAAGAATTTCGTTTTTATACTCTTTTTTGTTTATGTGCTAAGTTGTTGGGAAAGTGCTGGTCGTGCGCGGGGGCAGCTACTGTAATAGAGGCTTAATTGAATGATATGCTTTTTTAGCTTTTCCAATGGCCCATTTTACAATTGTTTCAGAAAAAAAGCTTATAAAACAACACTGAAAACTGCAGTCTATATATTGCTATGTTATAATCTATTACAAACTTATCAATATGGTTCAGCGTTAATTTATTGGGATAATATGACGAAAGAAGCATACATTTACAGCCTTTTTAAATATAAAATATACTGATAAACAACAAGCCTATTTTAACACATTACTAGAAGTTCATTCAGATTTACCTTCAAAAAAATAAATTCATATGGCCATACTTTCCATTATAATTCCAGCTTATAACGAAGAAGCAACAATTCATAAAATACTTGAAAAAGTTGACCACGTAAAATTAATAAATGATATTCAGAAAGAAGTTATCATTGTTAATGACCGCTCAAAAGACAATACAGCTGGAAAAATAATCCAGTTAAAAAATGAAAAATACCCATATATAAAATTTGTTGAACATGCAGTAAACAAAGGCAAAGGTGCGGCCATTCATACTGGAATTAAAGAAGCAACGGGAAATTATATAATAGTGCAAGATGCCGATTTAGAATACGACCCGAACGAATATAATATTTTACTTAAACCTATAGTTGATGGCTTTGCTGATGTAGTTTATGGAACCCGATTTATGGGAGGAAAACCTCACCGAATTTTGTTTTTTTGGCACTCTATTGGAAATGCCGTTCTAACTTTTATGAGTAACATGTTTACCAATTTAAACCTTACTGATATGGAAACTTGTTACAAACTATTCAAATCGGAAATTATTAAGTCAATTAATTTTAAAGAAAACAGATTTGGATTTGAGCCAGAAGTAACGGCTAAAATAAGCCGAATTCCAAATATTAGAATTTATGAAGTGGGTATATCCTATTATGGAAGAACTTATGCAGAAGGAAAGAAAATAAATTGGAAAGATGGCTTCCGAGCCATTTATTGCATTTTAAAATATGGTCTGTTTAAACAATAAAACATGACAACTTCATTTACTACACCTAAACAACTATTCTATTTCTCTTTATCATTCATTGCTATTGCTTTAGTATTAGTATCGTTTTACTTTGATGGAACTGGTGGTGGTGGTGATAGTACTTTGCATTATCAATATTCAAGATTTGCCCATTTACATCCTGAAAACTTTTTCAATCATTGGGGCAAACCTGTTTATACCATTTTAGCCTTTCCATTTACTCAATTGGGCGGCTTTAAGGGAGTTATGATTTTCAATACTCTAATGAGTTTAATTAGCTGTGTTTTTACTTATAAAACGTTGAATTTATTCAAAACCACTAACAGCCATTTTATAGCCATTATTTTATTTTCTATAAATCTTTATGTTACGGTAACACTTTCAGGTTTAACGGAGCCATTATCTGCAGCTATGCTCATGGTATCTATTTATTTAATTACCAAAGGTAAAAATATATTAGGGCTAACAACTATCTCTTTTTTACCATTTGTTCGGTCAGAAGGTCTTATTATTTTAGGTGTGTTCTTTATTTATTTAATCATTTCAAAAAAAATAAAGTTTATTCCATTGCTTGCTTTGGGTCACATTATGATGTCAATTATAGGCAGCTTTTTCTACCACGATTTATTATGGGTATTTAACAAAATTCCTTATGCCAATTTAGCAAGTGCTTATGGAAAAGGAACTTGGTTTCACTTTATAGAACAATTATTTTTTCAAATGGGAATTGTCGAATATTCATTGCTCATTTTAGGTGGAATAGCAATGGTATTTACTATTACAAAAAAGAGTAAACATGGTAACTTTTTTAATGAAAAACTTTGGTTGGTTTATGGTTGCTTTATTGCATTTTTTGTTTTGCACACAAGCTTTTGGGCACTGGGAATATTTAATTCAATGGGGCTCTCAAGGGTATTTGTGTTTGTAATGCCCTTAATGTCAATTATAGTATTAGATGGTTTAAATTTTATTGTCCAATTTATTGCTAAATGGAATACCCAATTATCGCAATATGTAACATATTTATTAGTTGCTTTCATGGTAATTCTACCCTTTTTTAACGGCCCCTCTTCCTATAAAATTCCTGATGATTTTCAATTATCAGGCCCACAAAAAGCTATCAAAAATACGCTTATTCCATACTTAAATAAGTACCAAAAAGATAAATCTATTATCATCGCAGATGTTGGAATTTCTTTCTTTCTTGATGTGGATCCATTTGATAAAAAGGTATGCAAAATGTTTTATGATGTGCACGATTTTAGTACCATAGGCAATCATGAAGTAATTATTTGGGATAATTGGTTTGCGCCAGTAGAACTTGCAACTCCACTTGAAAAGCTATCCAATAACGAATCGTTAAAAATGGACACTTCCTTTTTCAATATAGACAATAAAGGTAGAGCAATTCAATTTGTGGTGTTCAGCAAAAAATAAGCTCTTATAACTTGTTAAGGTAATATTCGGAAATGGTTTGGGTTATCAAAATCAAATCACTTTCACTCAACTCATAAAACATGGGCAATCTCAGTAAACTATCGCTGTAAAAGTCAGATTTTGGAAGTTCCCTTCCATCGTGTTTACTTAAATAATAAGGCGATTTATGGAGAGATAAATAATGAAAAACAGACAAAACATTGATCTTTTTTAAAGCATTGATTAAACCTTGTCTTTCCTCCAAGTTTCTACAAACTATATAAAACATATGTGCATTGTTAGTAGCATAATCAGGCAAATAAGGCAATTGAAAACAACCTTTTTGAGCTAAACTTTGCAGTGTTTTGTAATAATAATTCCAAATTTCTTTTCTCTTTTTTTGAATACTATCTAAGTTTTCTAATTGAGCAAAAAGAAAAGCAGCTATAATATCAGAGGGTAAAAAAGAACTGCCCATATCAACCCAACCATACTTATCAATTTCGCCTCTAAAAAAAGCAGAACGATTGGTCCCTTTTTCGCGAATAATTTCAGCTCTAGCTATAAATCTTTCATCATTTATCACCAACATTCCACCTTCACCAGCCATTATGTTTTTAGTTTCATGAAATGAAAATGCCGATAAATGACCAATGCTTCCTAATGGTTTTGTTACTCCATTTCTATTGGTGTAATAGCTATCAATTGCTTGAGCAGCATCTTCAATTACAAATAGATTATACTTATTTGCTAAATCCATTATTGCATCCATATTACAAGCTATTCCAGCATAATGAACGGGTACAATTGCCTTGGTTTTTTCAGTAATTAATGCTTCTATTTTTATTACATCTATATTTGGATTTTGCAAATCACTATCAGCAAATACTATTTTTGCTCCTCGCAAAACAAATGCATTTGAAGTAGAAACGAAAGTATAGGAAGGCATAATTACCTCATCGCCTGCCTCAATATTTATAAGTATAGCAGCCATTTCTAACGCATCGGTACATGAGGTAGTTAACAGGCACTTTTTAAAACCATATTTCTCCTCAAAGAATTCGTGGCATTGTTTGGTAAAAACACCATCGCCAGAAATTTTGCCGGAAGCTACTGCTTGATAAATATAATGATTTTCTTTCCCCGTAAGGTAAGGTTTGTTAAATGGAATCATCGACTTTAATTTTAAAAGCTATTAATTTAAACAAAATAAACATATAAATGACTGTTTAGCGTATTCTATCAAACTTAACTATCATATATTTTTCAGACTCACACTCTAATTTTGAACTAGTTAAGATACCATAGTTTTGCTTAATACTTATTTGTATAGCTGGTATAGCCCATTGGGCATCCTCTTTATTTATAAATATAGCATGCCTATCAACTAAATCCAAATATGACTCATAACGCGAAAAGTTTAATGGAATACGTGCAAGCCATCCGCAATAATATATTTTTTTTTCTTTAAACGTAGATGTGATAGCAAATGGTGAAAAAAACTCAATGGAAAAAGCTGATCCAAAAGGAATCAAACTAGTTGTACCCTTTTTAAAACAAGCAAATACTAATTCTTCTTGTTGGCTAAATTCTACTTTTCTAAAATTATTATCTTTATCCCATGTTTTATAATTTTCTTCTACAAAAACTATTATTAAACACCCAATTAATATGATGAAAATAGTATTTGAGATGGGTTGATAGATTTTGTCTATGCTGCTATATATAATGTAAATTAAGG
>JANMIV010000016.1:0-2511 GCA_031375995.1 Bacteroidota bacterium | reverse complement strand
TCATTTTGGTACCCGTATCGGCTTGTTGCATATTATTGGTAACAGCTACCGAGAAAAATTCCCCATTGGAGTAATCTCCTTTTAATATGCAGCTAGGGTATTTCCAAGTAATAGCACTTCCTGTTTCTACCTGTGTCCAGCTTATTTTTGAATAATCACCTTCACAACTACCACGTTTGGTTACAAAATTATAAATACCACCTTTTCCGTTTTTATCACCTGGATACCAGTTTTGTACTGTTGAGTATTTAATTTCAGCTTTTTCCATGGCAATTAACTCAACCACAGCAGCATGTAATTGGTTTTCATCACGCATTGGAGCAGTACAACCTTCTAAATAGCTCACATAACTATTGTCGTCAGCTATAATTAAAGTACGTTCAAATTGCCCTGTATTTTCTGCATTGATACGGAAATAGGTAGAAAGTTCCATTGGGCAACGCACCCCTTTTGGAATATAAACAAAACTACCATCGCTAAATACAGCAGCATTTAAAGCTGAAAAGTAATTATCAGTATAAGGCACTACAGAACCAATATATTTCTTTACCAATTCAGGATGTTCGTGCAGAGCTTCGCTGATGGCACAGAAAATAACACCTTTTTCTTTAAGTTGGTCTTTAAAAGTAGTGGCAATGGATACAGAATCAAATACCGCATCTACCGCAACGCCTGTCAAACGCTTTTGCTCAGTTAAGCTAATACCTAGTTTTTCGAAAGTTTTTAATAACTCTGGATCTACTTGGTCCAAGCTATCTAACTTTATTTTTTCTTTTGGAGCAGCGTAATATATAATATTTTGATAATTAATTGGTTTCAGGTTAAAATTTTGCCAATTGGGTTCTTCTAATGTTAACCAATAACGGTAAGCCTTTAAACGCCATTCTAGCATCCATTCCGGCTCATTTTTTTTATTAGAAATAAAACGGACAATGTCTTCGCTTAATCCCATGGGAGCAGAATCCATTTCTATATCTGTAGTAAACCCGTATTTGTATTCTTGGCTAACTACTTGGTCAATTATATCAACTTCTTGTGTATCAGACATTATCTAACTTTTGTTTGAGATTAGGGATGCAAATTTAAACTAAAAAACCAAACTATTTGTATTTAGTCTAAATAGATATACAAAAAAAGGGAGTAAGAGTTTTACGGCTATTTATTGTCATAAACGAATACAGAAACAATTTAAACCCAAAATAAAAAATCTTGTGTTATATCTGTTTAAACAAGCTTTGATTATATTTGCAACCTTTAAAATATAATAAAATATGCTACATAAGGAAGGAAAAGCAACAATACTTATTACTCTACTCGGATTATTTGCACTCAATTTTGCCATCAGTTTTACTGAAATAAATTGGTTAATTGATGTGATATTACTTTTATCTGTTGCCTTTTTAATCATTATACTTCAGTTTTTTAGAAACCCAACGGTTATAGTTACACAAAATGAAAACCATGTTATTAGCCCGGCTGATGGAAAAGTAGTTGTAATTGAAGAGGTAATGGAAACGGAATACTACAATGAAAAAAGGCTACAGGTATCTGTTTTTATGAGCCCATTTAATGTGCACGTAAATCGCAATCCTATTAGTGGTTTGGTAAAGTACTTTAAATACCACAAAGGTCTTTATTTGGTAGCTTGGCATCCTAAATCGTCAACAGAAAACGAACGTACTACTACTGTAATTGAAAAGCCAAATGGTGTTTCGGTATTGTTTCGCCAAATAGCTGGAGCTTTGGCTAAACGCATTGTATGGTATGTAAGAGAAGGGCAACAAGCCGAACAAGGAGAGGAAATGGGTTTTATTAAGTTTGGTTCGCGTGTTGATTTGTTTTTGCCATTAGATGCTAAGGTAAATGTTACTTTAAACCAAGTGGTTAAAGGGGGAAAAACCGTAATTGCCGAAATTAAATAAGGTTTAGGTTTTAGTAAATTATAAGCATACACTTTTTTTCTTTTTCCTTAGATGAAAAAGAAACAAAAAATCAAGGCAAAAAAATGCTTCCACGCACAAGGCTTGGGCTGGCCCGCTTTTTTGCCGACCAAGCGCGCACAGTCAATGGTGTAATTGATTATAAATTAAAGGTTTCGTTAAATCGAATTGTAATATAGATTTTCGAATAAATCTATTAATATTACGAAAAAAAGGTTTTAGTAAATAATATTGATTATCAATAAAAATTTTGAATAAAATAGATATACGCGAACTTACGCTTGACGAATTAAAAGACATTTTTGTAAAAAAGGGTCAACCTGCTTTTAGAGGTAAGCAAGTATATGAGTGGCTTTGGAAAAAGTCGGCTACCAGTTTTGATGAAATGAGCAATCTTTCCATCGAGTTACGGAATTTGCTAAACGAGGAATTTTGCATCAATCACATTAAAGTTCAAGATAAACAAGTAAGCGAAGATAGAACCATTAAAAGTAGCTTTAGATTACATGATGGTTTTTTGGTAGAAGGTGTTTTAATTCCTGCTGATGATAGAATGACCGCTTGTGTAAGT
>JANMIV010000012.1:0-2471 GCA_031375995.1 Bacteroidota bacterium | reverse complement strand
AAGTGGTGCTCCAAAGTCGCCTTCTACGCAGCAAGCTCCTTTGCAAGCAGATAAATTACAGACAAAGTGCTTGTCGAGCACATCTTCGGAAACAATGGTGTTTTCTAATAGAATCATAAAACAAAGTTCAATAATACCACTTTTGTAACAATGTTATGACTGATATTTGTTTTTGATACCGTACTTTCTATACCATTTTTATTTAGTTTTGCCTCCTATATTATTCATTATGAAAAGAATTCTTTTGACATTAAACCTATTTCCACTTTTGCTTATTGGGCAAAATATACCCAAAATGGGTAATGATACTCTGTTGGAAGTAGCTGCCTGGAATGTGGAGTGGTTTGGCGATGCGGCCAATGGACCTAAAGATAAAACTTTACAATTCAATAATGTGAAAATGGTTTTAGAAAGAACCGATATGGATGTTTGGGGGGTGACTGAAATGAGTAATACCACTTCTTTTACCAATCTAACCAATGCACTTCCTCAATATGCCAGCGTAAATAGCACCATCAGTCAAACCCAGAAAATGTGCTTGTTCTATAAAAAGTCCATGTTCAATTTTATTAATTCGGAACAAATTTTAACAAGCAGTAATTACGATTTTGCCAGTCGTCCGCCATTAATGGTAACATTAGCTACCAAAGGTGATAGTTTGCAAATAGTAGATACCATGTACTTTATTGTGGTACATTTAAAAGCAAATACTGGCACTACTGCCGATGAACTAGAGTCGTATAATAGACGTAAACGTGCAGCCGATGCCATTAAAACATATATTGAAAGTAGCCTTAAAAACAGAAAGTACTTTATCCTTGGCGATTGGAACGATAGATTGGATTTAAGTATTCATAATAACTCAGACCCAAGCCCTTTTAAGCAATTGTTAGATGCTAAGTATAATTTTATAAGCAAACCCCTTTCTGATGCAGGTAAAAGAAGCTATTTTGATGGCGGGTTTATTGACCATATAATGATTTCTCCTCGCATAGATAGCTTTTACATGAAACAAAGTGCTGGGGTTTTTGATAATATTGGAACATATATTGCCGATTATAGCAACACTACTTCTGACCATTACCCCATATTTGGCAAGTTTCTTTTCAATAAAAAAGTATATGTAAAACCAATAGATACGATACCTGACGATACCATCAAAACAGGTATAAAAGTCATCAATGAAAATAACGCAGTTAAAGTGTATCCTAATCCTTTTACAAGCATTTTAAACATAACTTCGGGAACTACAACAAATCAAAATACATTGTTTGTTTATAATCAAATAGGGCAATTGTTATATTCTTATACCATTGATAAACCTTTTGTAAGTATAGATACAGAGGGATGGGAAAAAGGGCTATATCATTTACGAATGGACAATACTTATTATAAGGTAGCCAAAGAGTAGTAATTATCGTTGTTAATTAGGGAAGAATAACTAAGTTTGTTTTTTAAAACTACACATCAATTATGAAAACCAATATTGTATTATTCTTTGCTTTATTATTAAGTGCTTGTTCAAATGGACAAAATAAAACCATGCTTTCAGCAGCTGAGTTTGGCGAAAAGGTAAAATCGGCCACCAATGCCATTGTACTTGATGTGAGAACACCAGAAGAATTTAGCCAAGGGCATATCAAAAATGCCATCAATATAAACTTTAATGGTGCTGATTTTGACAAACAAATTGCCAATTTGGATAAAAACAGTGAAGTATTGGTGTATTGCTTAGCTGGAGGGAGAAGTGCATCAGCAGCTGAGAAATTGAGTAAGCAAGGCTTTGGTAAAATATTTGAATTAAGTGGTGGTATGATGAAATGGCGAGCAGCAAAAATGCCGGAAGAAACAAATACTCCAGCAACAACAAGCGGTTTAACAAAAGCCCAATTCGAGCAGTTATTGAACACGGACAAAAAGGTATTGGTTGATTTTTATGCCACGTGGTGCGCCCCTTGTAAAATAATAAAACCGTATCTAGATCAAATTGAAACAGAAATGAAAGACAAGGTGGTAGTGGTAAGGATTGATGCAGACCAAAACAGGGAATTAGTAAACCAGTTGCAAATAGATGCTTTGCCTACTCTTCAGGTATATAAAAATAAGCAAACCACTTGGACCAATGTAGGTTTAACTACCAAAGAGGAAATTGTAAAGGCTTTAAATAAATAATAGAAAAGAGGTTAGTGATAATTTAACGTTCTTTTAGCAATAGCTCATTTAAAAACGCGTTGTAATTTTGCTCCCAAAACTGATTGAGCATATTGTTATAAGCATCTTTACCTGCGTTTTCCTTGCTTACTTGAAAACCTCTTACCCCTTTTATGGCATCTCGGTATATTTCTGTATTGTTTTTCACATCTGCAATACTTATTTCCATATTTATTTCGGCTTGCAGCATTTTACCCCACATTACCCCTAAATCATTGGTGTTGGCATTTATCTTTACTTCGTAGTCAGCATCCTTTACA
>JANMIV010000459.1:0-2438 GCA_031375995.1 Bacteroidota bacterium | reverse complement strand
GAAAAAAGTAATCTTAACACTCCTCAGTATTAGTGCCTTTGCCGCCATAAACTTGTCAGCGCAAACACTTTACAAAGCTACCAATGCCGAAGTTGGTTTTTTCTCTACCACACCCGTAGAGAATATAGAGGCTAAAACAGTAACAGCAACTACACTTATCAATGTACAAACAAAAGACATAGCTTTTGTGATTCAAAACAGAAGTTTTGAGTTCCCCAATAAGTTAATGCAAGAACACTTTAACGAAAAATACATGGAGACCGAAAAGTTTCCTATTAGCCAGTTTAGAGGCACTGTACAAGAAAACATTGATTTAAGCAAACCTGGTACTTACCAAGTAAACGTAAAAGGTAAGCTAACCATACATGGTGTAGAGCAAGAAAGAACCATAACAGGAACCATTACCGTTTCCGAAGGTAAAATAGAGTTAAAAGCTACTTTTAAAGTTAAAGTGGCCAATCATAAAATTGAAATACCCAAATTGGTATTGGCAAAAATAGCAGAGGAAATAGAGGTAAAAGTAAATGCAGTACTAGCACCTAAGAAGTAATTTATAATTGGCATATTTATAAAAGAGGCAGTCTGTTTACAAAACAGGCTGCCTCTTTTATTTAGGAAATTTTATATATTGTAATAATTATTAATTACATATACTTGCTATCACAATGGCTATAAACAAAAAACAAATCCTAGTTCTATTATTATTTTGTAATTGTTTGATTTTAAATGCTCAAAATCAAAAGGAGCATTTCGTAAATAAGGGAAAGCATATTCTGCAATTATTTTTAGATTCAAAGTTTGATTCACTCAACCTTGAGTTCAATGAAGCGCAACGTTCATTTAACAGTGCCGCGGCTATTGCTTCTAATTATACCCCTAAAATTACACAATATGGAAATATAAAGTCATTTCGCTTAGGCGGTTTTTCAGCTAGGGGGGCACAAGTGGTGGTCGAATTTATTTGTAAAACAGAGTACAATATTGATTTATTGTTCCAACTCAATTTTATCAATCCAGCAGAAAAACTCACCTTCTTTACCATTTTTGAAACTTTTAGAACCTATGCGGCACCAAACTATGCCAATGCAGAATTGTATAATGAGGAGGATGTAACTTTTGCTGCTGATACCAATATGCCCATAAGAGGTATTTTATCCATACCTGTAAATAAACAGAAACTACCATTAGTAATAATAGTACCCGAAGCAGGGCCAACAGATATGGATGGTATTTTTGTTTCCAAACCGTATAAGGATATAGCCTCTGGATTGTCGTCAAATGGAATTGCCGTATTTAGGTATAACAAGCGCAGTGTGAGTTATGGTTTTAGTGTATCGCAAAGCAAAACAGAAGGACAAAAATTTACTCCCGAAGAAGACGTATTGTTTGATCTATACGCAGCCATAGCAACCTTGAAACAAAATTCTTTGATTGACACCAATAAAATATACTTACTCGGCCATGGTGAAGGTGCTTATTTGGCTCCTTATGTGGCCGCAAAGGATTTAAATATAAAAGGCATTATTATGATGGGGGCAAATGCCAACCACCCACTAGAAATGATACAAGACCAAAATGAATACTTGGTAAAGATATTACCACATAAAGCGCACGATTTTGAAGAAACCAAAGAACATTCACGCATTGTATTAAAACGTAAAGTAAAAACAAATACTTCTAATTTATTATTGCCTTTCCATCTGCCACCTAGCTACTGGTTATGGATAAACGATTACAACCAAGTAAAAGTAGCTAAAAAGCTAACTATACCTATCTTTATTACCCAAGGAGGTAGAGACTATCAAACAGATAAAAGGAACTTTTTTGTATGGCAAAAAAAACTGAAAAAGAATAAAAATGTAAGTTTTAAACTATACGAAAAAATGAACCATATTATGCACGAAGGTGAAGGAGAATCGACCTATAGCGAGTATTCCATTATGCGCCACATACCTTATGAGGTAATAGATGATATGGTAAAGTGGTTACTAGTAAATTAAACTACACTACAACTGTTGGTGGCTATTGTCTTGGGGCATATAGCACCCAATGCATAAGCAAGAATATTTAGTTCCACAAAAAAAGCGACTTTTAAAAGGTCGCTTTTTTCGTTTATCAATGCTATATTTTATGCTTTCAGTACGTTTCTGGCAATTACCAGTTTTTGAATTTCACTAGTACCTTCACCAATGGTGCAAAGCTTAGAGTCGCGGTAAAACTTCTCTACAGGAAAGTCTTTGGTATATCCATAACCACCAAATATTTGTATAGCTTCCGTAGCAGCCCATACGCATACTTCAGAGGCATAATACTTAGCCATGGCACTTTCTTTGGTCATAGGCAAACCACGCATTTTTAAATCGGCAGCTTGTAGGGTTAATAACTCAGCAGCTTCAATTTTTACAGCCATATCGGCTAGTTTAAAAGCAATGGCCTGA
>JANMIV010000437.1:0-17877 GCA_031375995.1 Bacteroidota bacterium | reverse complement strand
TTTCATTGAAAGTATTCTCTCTTTTAAATTGATTGATACACCTCGTTAAAAGGTATTCTCATTCTGTCACCCCAAACGCCTTTCTCTTCTCTTATTCTGCAGGAAATAACCATATTGATTTCAGCACCGTGAGGCAATTTCAAAATACGTTTTACTTTTCTGCTATCAAATCCTTCCATCGGGCAAGTGTCATACTTTTCATTGGCCATTGCTAACATAAACGTTTGGGCTGCTAAAGCACATGTTTTATGCACCACCACTCTCATATCATTTTCCGATACTTGATAAACGATAGGCCTGAAAATACCAATAATGTTTACAAGCACTTTTCTAAGCATTCCAAAAATTCCTCCAAAACGTATGTAAAGGAAAGGCATTACTTTTCCATAGTACAATTCCCATCTGTTAATTCTTTTGGTTTGTTTCTCTTTAGGGCTGTTTTTAGTGATATTTTGTGTTTCTAAGTCTAGCATTTGTTTTGCTCTTTTTGAATACAAATCTTGTCTGGTTACAAAAACTACCATCTGTTGTGCTGTAGTGGCTGATTCTTGATTTAAACAAGCTATGGAAAGCTTCTTTAGCATTTCTGGACTTGTGATATGATAAAACTCCCACAATTGCATATTAGAGCTATTGGGAGCTAAAGTTGCCAGTTCGATGCAATGTTTCACTTTCTCGGTATCTATAGCAAGGGTTTTATAATTCCTTACTGATCGTCTGTAATGTATTATTTCTGTTAATGTCATTTTGGGGGAGTTGCTGTTTTGCTATGGGTTGGTAAAGAATCTTTTGAAATAGTGCCAGTTTGCTTTTGAACGGAATTGACAACTTGAACTTTAGTCGGTTTTTTTTCGATGGCTAAAAATGTGCTCAATAAAAGCATAACAATAGCAATAATAATTGCGATGGTGGTTAAACCAATGCCTTGCAGATATCTTTTATTGGCTTTTAACGTTGCTATATTATTTTTTATATAAGCGTTTTTGTTGGCTTCAATTTCAAAAAGCAGTATTTCTTTATATGATTTGGCGAGTAGTTGTTTGTATTTTGTTACGGATAATGCTTGGTCAAGCGGTTTGCCTCTAAAAATGCTTAACATTAAAAGTATTGAACCAATAAACAAAGCGATAGGAAGAATAGAAAAAACTTGCAGTATTTGATTGGTTCCATCCAAACTATTTAAAAAAAAGGGGATAAATAAAACTGAAAATCCTATAATAGTTCCTGCGTAGGAATGTTGTTGCCGATGTGAATCTACTTGTTTTTCAATAATCTCTTTTGAGTTGATAGCAAGAAATTCAAAATGCCTAAGGTCTTCTTCCTTTTTTATTTCCATAAAGTTGATAAATGTCTAAATTTTGACGAAAGTTTGATGCTTTCATTCTTTCCCCCTTTTTGTCAACCACTCATCCAATGGCTTTAAGAACAAGTTTACAGCAATGATAAAAGTGGTAGCAATCGATGTTTCTTGAAAATAACCTGCTGCCGCCAAGCAACCAACTGCAGAGCAACACCAAACTGTTACAGCAGTTGTTAAACCGTGCACACTTAGCCCTTCTTTAAAAATAATACCCGCACATAAAAAGCCAATACCTGTAACCACCTGTCCAATTATTCTGGTAACATCTCCATTTCCTATTTCAGTTACCAAAATGGAAATAAGCACAAAAATTGCCGCTCCAACAGAAACTAAAGTATTGGTTCTTAATCCCGCAGATTTATGATGCCATTGCCGTTCAAAGCCAATACACAAACCTGCACCTAAAGCGGCTAATAGGCGTAATGTAAATTCAGTATTTGACATTGATTAGGCTCTTTTAGACTGCTTCAATCGCCTTTTTAATTTTCTTATCGGTTCTTTTCACAATCTTCTTGATAGATTTATTGACCACTTTTTCAATTTTATCTGTCAGCTCAGCTTTGTTATCTTTTAGCACTTTGTGCACTGCTGCAATCAGCTTTGATTTTAAAGATTTTGTAACTGGTGGCTTTACTGCGATTGGTGCTATTTCTTTCTTTTTCATAATATTTTATTTAATTGTGATAATTGGTTCTAAATTGATTTTTGTTTTTATTGAGTTGGCAATGGCACAAGCTTTTTCACTCATTTCAAGCACGCGTTTGGCTTTGGTTTCGCTTTGGGTAGATGGAATGATAAGCGTAGGTGTTAAAACAATTTCTGTTACAGCAAACTTGCCATCTACCTTTTCTATTGTTCCAACTGCGTTACTTTCAAAGCTGATGAACTCAAGTTTTGAATTATCAGCCACCAGCAGAAAGGTGGACATTAAGCAAGAGTTTACCGCTGCAACAAATAAATGTTCAGGTGTCCACTTCTCTTTCATTCCCTTAGGAAATTCAGGTGGCGTAACTACTTCAATTTTACTAGCAATTACTGGAGAACTTAAGGTTCCTTGTGTTGCTGTATCCCAAGTGAGATTGACTTCGTATAAATGAATATCGTTCATGGCTATTTTTTTTCTTTAAGTGATGCCAATAGCAATCTGGCTACTGCTTCTGATGAAGCAGGGTTTTGACCAGTAATAAGCAAGCCATCTTGTTTGGTATAAGAAGCCCAATCGGCACCCTTACTGTAAATAGCTCCATGCTTAGTCAATTCATCTTCCAATAAAAACGGAACTATTTTGCTCAGCTTAACTGCTGCTTCTTCCGTGTTTGAAAAACTGGTGAGGTGCTTGCCTTTCACCAAAGGTTCACCATTTTTTGTCTTTACATTCACTAGCGAAGCAGGTGCATGGCAAACAAAGGCAATTGGTTTCTGATGATTGTAAAACCCTTCTATCAATGCAATAGAGTTTTCATCATTTGCTAAATCCCATAGTGGCCCATGACCACCGGGGTAAAAAACAGCATCGTAATCTTCTTGTTTCACATCACTTAATTTGAAGGAAAACGCCACTTTATCTATGAGTGTATTATCCTTGTAAAACCTTTCGGTAGAAGGTGATTGTGCATCTGTTGCCTCACTTTTAGGATCAACGGGCGGCTGCCCTCCTTTGGGAGAGGCAATAGTAATTTCAGCTCCAGCATCAGCTAAAACGTAATAAGGCGTTGTAAATTCCTCAATCCAAAAGCCTGTTTTTTCTCCAGTGCTTCCTAAAGCAGCGTGAGAGGTTAATACAATTAAAATTTTCATAGCTATTGATGGTTTATTTGTTTAAAATCTTGGTTTATACTTACTATTATTTCATTGCGTCTTCCCAATATTTGATAGGGTGGATTGTATCCTAAATACCGAAAATGTCCGTAGTACGAAATATTGTTTTCTTTTAAAGCATTTTCTAGTATTATAGTTTGTTTTGTTATGGTTTCTTGAGAGGCAAAACCACCAAATTCAATTACTGCTACATATTCATCAGGTATAGTTTTAATGGCTACTTCAGCGTTATCGGGCAATGGTAAATTGTCTTTATTGTAATTGGCAGGCATTACAAAACCCATACTCGAAATGGTATCATTTATTTCCATATGAACAGGAGATGTCATTGCTATTTGTTTTTTGTCTTTATTTCCACCAAAAATATAGCCTGCTAATTTTGTGAAACCTGAACTGCCTAGCTCTTTGTAAGTTTTAGCAGAAGATGTAATCACAGCCATTGTGGTAGATGGATAGAATCTGATTTCAAAATCTTTATCTACCCTGATTAGTCGGTATAACTGAGTTTCTGATTTGTCTGTTGCCATGGATATATAAATTTGGAATGCAATAAACAATACTGCAATGATTCCAATTACGATTAGTACTATTTTCATTGTTTATGGTTGTTTAAAAAGGATCGCTTAATTCACTAATTCTGATGAGTTTTTTGTTTACAAATTCATCCAAACCCAATTGTGCCATTTCTCTTCCGTAGCCCGAGCCTTTTGTGCCGCCAAATGGAAGATCGGCTTGTGTCCAGGTAGGGTGATTGATGAAAACCATTCCTGTGTCAATTTGATTGGCTACTCGCTTGCCTCTTTCTATGTCCTGTGTAAAAACAGAACCCCCTAATCCAAAGGGAGAATCGTTAGCCAATGCAATGGCTTCTGCTTCATTTTTCACTTTAAAGAATAGCGCAACAGGGCCAAAAAACTCTTCATAAAAAACAGGATTTTCAGGTTTAATATCTGTAAGAATCGTAACTTCCATATAGGCTCCTTCTCTATCTACTCTCTTTCCTCCTATCAGAATTTTTGCACCACCTTCAACAGCTCTTTTCACTTGGTCGTCAATTTTTACTGCTGCTGCCTCTGTGCAAAGCGGACCTAAATGGGTTGTATCTTCCATTGGGTCGCCAACTACCAATGCTGCCATTTTAGTTTTAAATTTTTCAAGAAAAGTATCAGCAATACTTTCTACAGCTATGAACCTTTTGGATGCCACACAACACTGACCGTTGTTGTTTATTCTACCAACTACTGCCCAATCTACCGCTTTATCTATATCGGCATCTTCCAGAATAATAAATGCATCGCTACCTCCTAATTCTAAAACTGATTTTTTAACGTGTTTGCCTGCTTCTGCTGCAACAATTGCTCCTGCAACTTCGCTTCCTGTTAGTGATAAACCTCTAATTCTTTTATCGCCTATTATTTTTTCAGATTGCTGATGGGATATTAATAAATTGGTGTAAAGTCCGAGTGGTGCTCCTGCTTCTGCAAATATTTCTTCAATGGCTATGGCACATTGAGGCACGTTAGCAGCATGTTTAATTAATACCGTATTTCCAATCATGATATTGGGCGCAGCAAAACGGGCTACCTGATAAAATGGGAAATTCCAAGGTTGAATGCCCAGTAATACTCCTAAAGAGCTGTATCTTATCAATGCTTTGCCGTGAACTGGATTTAAAACTTTGTCGCTTAAAAATCTCTCCGCATTTTTGGCATAGTAGTCAAATATTTCAGCACTCAGTTTTATTTCGCCTTCCGCATGAGAAACAAGTTTGCCCATTTCCAAAGTAATCATTTTGGCTAGGTCTTTTCGTTTTGCACGCAGCAAACCAGCAACAGTATATAATAGTTGTGCTCTTATTTGATAGTCTGTTTGCTTCCATTCTGCATAAGCAATGGCTGCTCGTGAAATGGCCTTTTCAACAGCAGCATCTGTCATTTCATCAAATGATTTTACTACTTTATTGTTTGTTGGATTGATTGTCTGAAATGTCATAATTTTATTTTTGTCTGGTAAATCTCATTTTTGAAATGTCAAATCCCTTTTCTTTTATTCGGGAAATGATTTGTTGATAGGTGGTTTCGTTCATTGTTGCTGTTCTGGAAAGTATCCACAAGTATTTTCTGTTGGGGTGGCCAACTACCGCATAGCTGTAATCGTCAGCCAAATCAATTATCCAGTATTTGCCTCTAAAAGGCCAAAAGAATTGCACTTTTAGTTTTGCGTTTCCGCTGTTTTCAACTACAAATGCTTTGCCTTTGATATAAGTTTGCTTTCCGTTTATGCTGTCCTTGTTACATCTGTTCTCCACTATTACATAATCCTTGTCGGTGAGAGTATATTCAGCCGTTGTGCAATTACACCCTTTTTGAAAGCGTTGTGGAAACGATGCAATTTCATACCATTTGCCAGCATATTTTTTCAAGTCAACGTAAGGAACAGTTTGTAATGTTTGAGCCATGGTAAACGAGGAAAGCATTGGGATAAATAAACTTACAAGCACCGTTTGATGGAGTACTCGTAAGTAATTTATCCTTATCTTAGAATTTGGATGTATGATGCTTGACATCTTCCTTCTGAGCTTCATTAGCCACGCATGAATGTCCGTGAGCTTCAACAGTGCATTTTGCAGCTTTTTCATGATCGCCACTTTCGTGGTGCTTTGCAGCCTCTAAATGACTTTTTGCAGCGGCTTCAAAATGGGTAGCTGCTTTTTTGTGGTTATCAATTCCTTTTTGATTTTCAGCTTTAGGAATGGCTACCACTTCTTTCTTACTTTTTGTTTCTGTATTTTTCATAGTATTGTTTTTATATTGATGATGAGAGAGAAAACAATGGAAGCATTTTCTTCCGTTGTTTTAAATTTGTTAGTCAGCTAAAGCATAGTAGTAATCTACAGCCAATTCATTTTTCACATGCCAAATGCCTGGAGTATTCCAAGCAATGCGCCCTGCTTCCTCTTTTTGATACCAAGAGTTTACCGTTCCGCTTAAAGTAACGGTTGTTCCAGATACTGATACGTTAATATCACTATCGTCAATGGACCAGCTTCTTCCAATTGCAGCCTCCACATCCTTCTTTTCAATCGCATCATGGCTTTCCGATTTTATTTTGATGTTGTTGCTTACACCTTTAACACCAGTAAGGTAATTTATGGCAGTTTTTGCCGCTTCTTTTTGGTAATTCCAAGGCAATTCCCCTTCTAAAGTTACCCAAGCATCTTCTACTTTTACCGTTACTTTGTCTTTTGGAACTAACCAGTTAGATTTCAAAGCAAGCAAAACTTCGTTTGCAATTTCTGCATTGGTTTTTGTCCATGAGTTTGAAAACTTCACTTCAATTTGTTCCACCAAGGCTTTCACCCCAATTACTTTTTTAGCAGCATTTTCAGCTTCCATTTTTTTGGCATAACTGTCCACCACACCAGTTAGAGAAACAATACCGTCTTTTGCTGTAACTCCAATTTCTGCTGCGTTCAACAACGGTTCCCATTCAATGGCGTTTTGAACGTCTGTCTGCAATTCTTGATTACTTTTCATTGTGAATTTTTATGCTGAAACGGAACTGTTACAACGGCATAAAGGTGAGTGCTATTAATGCCTAAAATCTTACGTAATTAATCCTAATAGTTATATCATTCACACATTACCAATGTCAGCATGTGCAGTTAACTTGTCAGGATTGTTGGGCTATGTTGGGGAAAATTATATGTACTGCAAAAGCGTTGACTGCTCTGTTGGCTTGCAGGATTGCCCTGCCATTTAAGCTGCTTGGTAAATAAAATGATGGTTTGGATTGGCGATGCTAATATTTGCTTTTGAGTGCGTCAGTTAGTTGTCTTTTATCAATATAGTCAGTAAAAATATTCGAATATACTGAATGTCCTGAGCTTGTAAATCTTAATCGACATTCGGTTTTAAACTCCCCTTTATAACGAAGCAACATAGCTACTATAAGTTCATTCGGTTCAATAACTATATCTCTCGCTCCAGTTGCACAAAAATATCGAATAGGTGTTTCAATGTCTACCCAATTTCCTTTCTCATTTTTTGCTTGTCGTACAGTAAAACCCAACTCACTAAAATAACCTATTGAAAGTAATGAGTCACAAATATTAGTTACAAATATTGGGAAAGCCCTAAAGGATTTAGTAGAATCAATAATCTCTTCATCTTGCTTCTCAGAATAGTGCCGATAATAAACTGTATGAGTCAGCGAAAAAGAGGTATCCACAGTAATTTTCATTTTTGCTCTGTCAGCCAAAGTAAAACTTTTATACTTGCTATAATTCTTTTGTCCGTAACGAGAGCCTGATATTTGTCTTTGTCCTAAATGGATTGTATCTACTGACTCTCCAATGTAATAAATTGGGTAGTAACCATACCTTTCATCTGAATTATAAGGCCAAAGGGTTCCAGTTTGTTTGGAAGAATCAATAATAACAATTTGTCCATTGCTTTGAATAGTAGGCATGGTCTCTTCATTATTACATGATATAATTGTTAGCAGTATTAATACAAGCAGAAATACTTTCATTTTAGTTTTGTACAACAGCAGTTCTTATAAAAACTACGTTTTATGGTTCAAAGATATAAAAACCCTACAGGTTTAGGGGCATTTAAGCTGCTGGGTAAATAAAATAATAGTTTGATCTGCAAAAACCAATTTGCTTAAATGACTTCTAAAAACCTAGTTTTTTGCTCTAAAATCAGATTTTTATACTTTGGGAAGTAGTTGTGCAACAGCTACCCGTGTTATGCGATGGCATTTTAAGGCACTTTCACTTTGTATCTTGGTATGTCTTTCCTGTTCTTTTTTGTTTTACGACTAATTTTCTGTGCTTCTGCCGAAGTAACAAAACTTTCAAGAATACCATAATTTCTTAATACAGTAACTTCTTGTGTAAACTTTTCGGTTTCGGTATTTTTAATATTTAATGCTTTAAAAATATCATTACTGGAAATTTCTTTGTCGCCAAGTCCTAGTAAAATAATCTGTTTTTGGTTTTTTGTTAAATCAAGCTTTTCAAATTGTTGAAGCCATTCTAATTCTTTAGCACTAAATATCGTTTTATTCGATAAGGTAACTCGAAACCAAAGTCCATTAGAATATAATTCAGGTTTTTCAAGTTCTTGCTCTTGCATCAAACTAAAAATCCTTTTCATTCCTTCTCCAAGTTCTCTCATTAATTTATTTTCTCGCAGAACTCTAGCAATAAGTGAATTTCTTGATTCGTGCGAACCTTCTAATTCATATAAATTTTTGACGGTTAGGGTTGAAATTAAAGCTCCCGGACTTTTTATCTCCATTCTATCATTGAAAATATAAATCTCAATCGCATTTGCTATACTATAATCTCTATGTGCAATTGCATTTAAAATGGCTTCACGAACAGCATCTTCTGGGTAAATATACTTTTGTTCAAATTGAGAATTGATACCAAATTCAGTTTTATATGCTAAATATGAACGTAAATGTTCCCAAGCTTTTATTACCAATTCAAAGATATTTCCCTTTACTGTATCATCGCTTACAACATTGTACTTTTCTCCAGCTTCTAAAGTATTTCCTTTTACTTTTAGAAACCTTACTTGGCTTCGTGGATGCCATCTGTCAATGTCGGTTGCAAAAAGTAATAAAGCTGCTCGTTTTAGTCTTAAACCATTTTGAGCATACTCAGCAAGCCCAATTTGTTGTAAATATCTTTCTATACTCAATCCTTTAATATATTGATCTGCAATACCTTGAAGCAACCTTACATCTAAATCTGTTGCCATTGCTCCATCTACAAATTGACTATCATATTCTCGTGATTTAACTTCCTGCCTTTCAAACTGAATTTGGTCAACAGAGGCAGGCATAGTTGATTTATCTTTTCGTCTTACGCATCTCCCATCTGGGAGTTGATAAATCATTGTAGTGCCTTTGTTAACAGAAAAATATAAAATTGTCTTGTTTTCTAAAACAAGTTTGTTGGCATTATTTAATGGAAGTTGTTGGCTATGATAAATATGTGTATTTATAGAATTGAGCATCGTTTGTATATCTTCTTCAGAATGTGGAATACCTGTAATCGTTCCATCATCTTCTACGCCAATTAATATTGCACCTCCATCAGCATTGGCAAATGAAACTAACGCTTCACCAATATCAGCACAAATTGTTTTTGTTAATCTTGGTTTTTTATTATCAGGTCGTCCTTCCAAAGCAGATTTGAATTCTCTAAAATGGCTTTCACCAAGAATTAGAGTATTTCGTACTTTGTCAGCTAAGAATAAAACATCGTCCATTTGTTTTGTCAAATTTATTTTGCAAAGTTAGTGATAATTTTGTAGTTGTATAATAAAGCGGGTTGTTTTATGCTTTCACCCAACGTCAGTCCGTCTAAAAGCTACGTTTTTCAGTTCAAATATATAAAAACAGAACAAGTTCATAAGCGATTTGAGTTGCTTGGTAAATAAAATAACAGTTTGGATTGCTAAAATGGATGGCTAATTAGGTTTTTGGAAGTAGTTGTTTAACCGCTAACCCTGTTGGAGGTTCAAGCTTGTCCACTCCTTATATGTCATTTCAAATTTGATTTCGTTTGTTCCATGTGTTCCAACTTCTGTCCAACCTGCTTTTCTGTAAAACTTTTCTGCTCTTGTATTAAAATCAGTTCCTAACCAAACTTTTCCTTTTGTCTGCGTAAAATACCAATCCAACATTGTATTGTGTAATACTTGTCCAATACCTTTTCCCTCAAATTGGGGGTCTAAAAATAATGCCCAAATGTTATTTTCTTTTAAATCAACAATTGCAAAACCAACAATTTGATTATCAATTTCACACACCCAACCTTTTCCTCTTGTATTTATAAATTCTTCGCAGTCTTGGTCTGTTACTAAATCAGGATTAGATAGCGTGTTTTCTGTTACAGCATTTCTTACAATTTGAATTTGTTTTATGTCTTCAATTAAAGCTTCTCTAATCATCATTACTTAATATGTCATTATTTTTTTTCTGCCATTAATCTGTCGATACTTGTCAAGCTCTTGTTCTCGTTGGATTGTTGTAGCCCTATCCGGTAAAGGCAGTCCGTTTAAAAAACTACGTTTTTTAATTCAAATATATAAAAACCCAGCAGGTTTAGAAGCGATTTAAGCTTCTGAGTAAATAAAACGATAGTTTGGATTTGCTAAAAATAGATTGCTGCTGTAAACACAGGATTAAACGCACCTTTTTAAAAAAAACTGTGTTTAATCCTTATATGTTAGCGGTTCGTTGTTGTCGTATTCTATATTCTGTCTGCCTTTAAAAATGAATATAAATTCAAGTCAATAAACTTGTCATAGAGTAGTTCGCCTTGTCTGATTACTCCTTCTTTTGTAAAGTTAAGTTTTTCAGGAATAGTCTTGCTTTTAAAATTCTCTATCCCACACTTTATCTCAATTCTATTTAATTTTAACTCGTTAAAACAAAAGTCAATAAGTGCTTTACAGCATTTTGTTACAATACCATTCCCTTGTGAGTTTTCAATAATCCAATAGCCGATTTCTCCAATGCTGTTTTGATTATCAATTTTATAAACCCCAACGCGTCCGACCATTTCATCATTACTGAAAATTACAAAAGCATATTCAATACCCTCTTTGTTTCGCTGCATAGTTCCATTTACAAAGTTTTGAGTAAACTCAACTGTCTGCATTCTGTCAACGAAAGGTAGCCATGGTCTTAAATGATTTCTGTTTTCATTTACCATATTGAAAATTGATTGAGTGTGTTTTTCTTCTATTAGTTCAATTCTGATTTTATCGTCTATATTTATTGTCATAGCTTGATTGTTATCTGTTTTGTTATGTCTCTTTTAATTACCACTAACGGCAGTCCGTCTAAGAACTATATTTTATAGTTCAAATATATAAAAACCCAATAGGTTTAGAAGCGATTTAAGCTACTTGGTAAATAAAATGATTTTTTGATTTGCTTAAACCAATTTGCTTAAATGACTTCTAAAAAGCCTAGTTTTTTGCTCTAAAATTAGATTTTTATGCTTTGGGAAGTAGTTGTGCAACAGTTACCCGTGTTAGCAGTAATTATTTTTGTTTTAAGTATATGTGTTTAATGTTATTTATTCCAGTTTCTCTTTCATCAACCTCAAATTTGTCAATGTGTTTAATTAATGAATATAGTTTAGGAAATCCATAATTTCTTGGATCAAAATCTGGTTTCTTTTTAAGAATATAGTTACCCAAACTTCCTAAAAAAGTCCAACCTATTTCATCTGCTAAATCATTTACACTTTCTGTTATCACTCTGATTGTTTCGAAATCAACTTTACTAATAGGCTCCTCCTTCTTCGGTTTTGCAGTTGATTTTGTTGTAGCTTTTGCGTTAGCATTGGCAGTTTTTAGAATTTCCAAATAGATGAATTTATCACAAGCGGAAATAAATGGTTGTGGTGTTTTTTTTTCTCCAAATCCAATAACTGTCATTCCAGCTTCCCTTAGTCTTGTTGCTAATCTGGTGAAATCGCTGTCACTAGAAACAATACAAAAACCATTTACCTTTCCAGAATACAAAATGTCCATAGCATCAATTATCAAAGCACTGTCACTAGAATTTTTTCCAGTAGTATAACTGTATTGTTGAATCGGTGTGATTGCATTTTCTAGAAGGACATTTTTCCAGCCCGAAACAGTCGGCCTAGTCCAATCGGCATAAATTCTTTTAATTGTTGGAGTTCCGTTTTTTGCAATTTCCTCAAGCATCTCTTTCACATTTGAATAAGGAACATTGTCTGCGTCAATTAAAACTGCAAGTTTATCTTCTACCATATATGTTGTGTTTTTTTGTATGTTATCATTCTGTTAACGTCAGTCTATCTAAGAACTACGTTTTATGGTTCAAATATATAAAAACCCAGCGGGTTTAGAAGCCATACTTAAGTAAGTTCCTTCACTTCGTTCAGGATGACCCAGTGCTCAGGATGACCGCGAGTTCTGGATGAGCCATTGGATTCTGGATGAGCCAGCGTTCAGGACAAGCCAGTGGATTCAGGATTACCGAGTACCACATTTATTCTCTTCGTCAAGTTGAGGTACACAACTGCTCACTTCCTTATTTCATTCATTTCGCATTTTTGTTCATTTCGTATTCCGCATTCCTTTTCTCTCATTCGGCATTGCTACCATTTATATTCTTATACGTACACAAGCCCATATATTTCTGCCAGCGGCACTCATGCCTGAGGCAAATACACGGTATTGGTTATCTGTAATATTATCTACGCCCAATTGTGCTTGAAGCTTGCCTTTTTTACCAAAGCTGTATTGTGCCCTTATATTCAATACGTACCAAGCTGGCGAACCTTGCGGAGTGGCATACATTGGGTTGTCTTCCCCGGCTAAGTTATAATCGGCTATGCGTTTCCAACCATTGTAAAGCGAACTGGCTTCTATGTTTAGTTTTTTATAGGTATAGGCAATGGCCGTGCGCCCAAACATAGGCGGAATATGGTCTAAAGGAATATCCGTTGAGTCTGTTTGTATGCGGCCATACGTATAGTTAAGGGAGGTACTAAACAGTAAGTTTTGGGTAATATCGGCTGCCAATTGTACGCTGTAGCCATAAATATAGGCTTGTTGTGCATTTTGGTTACTGAATACTTTGGTGTTTTTACCACTATACACGGCAGAATCCAACCCATTTAATTTACTGGCATTTACTACAATGGCATTTTGTATTTGGGTATAGTATCCTACTGCATCTATTTTTACTTTTTTGTGTACCAGTGCACTTATACCTAACTCTATATTATAGGTATATTCTGGCTTTAGGTTTGGATTGGGTGTAATCAATGCTTCGCCAGATTTACTATCAAATACCTTGTTTACATCGTCTAAATTAGGTGCACGAAATGCAGTAGATGCATTGCTGTAAAGTTTTACTGGTTTTATTGGATTGTACACCACTCCTATATTCCCATTAATAGCACGATTTTGTTGTGTAAGGTTATTTTCTAAAAAAGGGAAAAAAGCTTTATTGTTAAAAGTAGAGTTTAACTGCACGTAGTTAAACCTTAATCCATCGCTTATTACCCACTTTTTACCTATTTCCCAAGCATGGCTCACAAATGCAGCCAAGTAATTCATGCTACTACCTCCATCAGGATAGCGGGTGGAAATGCCGGTAACCGCTCCTGTATTTATATTTTTTCCATTGGCGTTTGAGTTGACCAAATTGTATTGTCCATCCAAACCATAGCGAATTTCATGCACGTTATTGGCATCTTGCCTTATTGTTTTGGAGGCATCCACGTTTAAAGTACCTACGTGCACATATTCGTTGCGTCTATTTAAGGTAGTACTTTGCCAGTTTCTATCGTTGCGGCTTTCTTCTATGTATTGGTAAGCCACCGTTACTCTTAGTTTATCAGCATAGCTGCGGTTAAGATTCTGATTGTATTGGTAGGAAACAAGGCTTCTTAGTTCGGGTCCATAATACCATTCTGCACTTCTATATGTTTTCCCTTTCCACTCATTCAACCTGTCGTAGCGAGGCACGTTGTTAGTATTGGAAAACTGCACATTCAATATATGTTGTGTAGCCGAATTAGCTTGGTACAAGGCTTTGTACATTACATCGTATTGCGCATAGGCAGTGCCTACTTGCAAATAAGGATCGCTGTTCTTAGTCATGGTATCTCTGCCATTTATGCGGGTAGCGTAGTAGTTTCTTTGGTATATGGTATCGCCATCTACATTGTCCTTATTGGTGCCTTGTTTTAAATCGCCAAAATTACTGTGGGTTACACTAAAAATATGTGCCCACTTTTTCAAGCCTATATTTACATCTGCATGGAAAGTAGCTTCTTCATTTACAGAGCCAAATCGGTAATAGGCATTTCCGCCCATTTTATTCAATTGGGGTTTGAGCGTTTCAAAATACATTACACCTCCCAAGGCATCGCTGCCATACAATACGCTTCCACCACCAAACAGTATTTCTGTCCGGGCCAACATATTTTGGTCTATGCGTAATACGTTTTGTAAATGGCCACCTCGGTATATGGCATTGTTCATCCGCACACCATCTACTACCAGCAATACTCTGTTAGACTCAAAGCCACGCAATACAGGGCTTCCCCCACCCTGCTGACTTCTTTGTACAAATACATTTCCGTTCTGCTCTAATAAATCGGCTGTATTCTGTCTGTTTTGAAAGCGAATGGTATTGGCACTGATGGTTTGAATTTGGCGTGGTACATCTTTGTGTTTTTCCTGAAAACGATTGGCAGAAATGACCACTTCGTCCATTTTTAAAATAGAAGGCGTTAGCAAAAACACCAAGGAGTCATCCTTTACTTCGCCCACAAATTGTTTGGTATAGGGTTTGTAATCTGGATGGTTCACTTGAATAATGGTTATATTACTGGTTACATCTTTTTGTATGTTTATACTGTAATCCGTTATGGGCAAATTGGTCGATTTGTCAAATACTTTTATTATTTGCGCATTTATTTGCGTAGCAAATAGCCACAATAACAGCGCTGTGCTGCAAATTTTTCTTAATTTCATAAATTGGATTTGTTTAATTAATAGATAGGAATGCACGGAGGCGCACATTCCACAAAAATAAAATACTTAACTAAACACTTGTTTTGGGCGGGAGCAGCAATATATCAGCAATACCAATAGCTAAAGCGCATAGTCCATTAAACCATTGTACTGTTTTGGCATGTTTGTATTGAGAGTAAACCGTATTGAAAACAACCAATACGGGTTTAAATATTTTTTTAGCTATATTATTTGATTTGTGCTTGGCTTTGTGCTGTAATGCTTTTAAATCGTTTTGAGTTTCTTTATAGCTTTGGGTGATTACCTCTTCCTCAAAATCGTTTATGCAGTAATATACTACGTTATTCCCATGCACTTCATATTTTACAACATCATACATTTTACCGTGCCACTCAAATTCCTTTTCAATAGAATACTTACCCAATTGGGTAATTTTGATTAATTGATTCAATGGCATTTCCGCAGCTACTTCCTTTATATGGGCGTGGGTAAAAGCTCGCCAAGCTATATGGAGCAAGGTATTGCCTATGGTATTAAAACCAATTGGTAGTAGCAAAAACAGTGCAACATATTTTCTCCAGTTATACCACATAATTGAAAAGGCAAAATACCTTCTTTAACTATAGAAAGCTAAACGAAAAATTATATTTTGCTTAAATTACTATTTATCTAAAAATTAACAGTAGCGACTGCTTCTTTTCCAAGTGTAATTTAAAAATTACTTATGCCTGCTAGTTTTTTTTACAAAAAACAATAAATTGCCCGCTCATGAAAAAACACTTACTCACTACACTAGGTTTATTTTGTAGCTTTCTTGTTTCATTTGCCCAGGAAACGGACGAAAAAAAAGACAAGGGCGAATTTTCAGGTAATTTTCAAAATACCAACCAGTTTTACGTAAACGACCCGCAAATTGGTACCAATACCACTCAATATAAAAGAGAACTTTCCAGTACCGATGCGTGGCTATTTTTAAGTTATAAACTCAAAGGGTTCAAATTTAATTTACGCTACGATGTATTTAACAATACTCCTTTGTTTAACCCCAGCGAAGCCTACACTAAAAGTGGTATTGGTATATGGAGCGTAAGTAAAGATATTGATAAACTGAATATAACAGTAGGTTATTTTTACGACCAATTTGGCACTGGAATGGTATTTAGGGCCTACGAAGACAGAAATTTAGGATTGGACTTTGCCGTAAATGGGGCTAGGATAATTTATACACCAACAGAAAATACGCAGATAAAAGCATTTACTGGCTTGCAAAAATTTAGGTTCGATTTGCGTCCCGAAGTAATAAAAGGAATAAATGCAGAACATAGAATTGAAATAAACGAAAACCTAAATACCCAATTGGGTGCCAGTGTGGTAAATAGAACCATAGACCAAAGTACCATGAACAATATTGTGGGCGGCATTAATAATTACGACCTTGAAAATCGTTTTATCCCTAAATACAATGTGTATGTTGGCAATATTTATAATACTTTGAGCTATAAGAAATTTACCCTTTATACGGAGTATTGTCAAAAAACCAAAGAAGCCATTTTTAACCCGCTCATCAATAGAATGGAGCTAAAAGATGGACGTGTTTACTATACCAGCTTATCTTATTCAACCAAGGGTTTGGGTATAAATGGCCAATACAAACGCATTGAAAGTTTTTCGCTGCGTACTTCGCCATTGGAAAATTTAAACTTAGGAATGATTGCTTATTTACCCAGTTTAACCCGTCAGAATACGTATAGACTTTTGGCTCGTTACAATGCCGTGGTGCAGGAATTAGGCGAAAATGCCTTAGGACTCGAATTTACCATCAAACCCCAAGGTGAATTCTTTAAAAAACACCAAACCACCATCAACATCAATACCAGCGTAGTAACTGGTAAAAACGATTTTGATTTGACTCGCTTGAATCCAGTTAATTTTAACGATGATACTGCCAGGTATTTTAGGGAGCATTATATTGATGTGTCGCATAAATTCACTAAAAAATTCAAAGCCATGTTGGGTTTTCAATACATTAACTACAATCAGCAATTGTTTGAGCAACAATCTGCACAGTATAAATATGTAACTGCAAAAACTTATTTTGGTGAAATAACGTATAAATTAACCCCTACTCGCTCCCTGCGTGTAGAAGCTCAGTACTTAGATACCAAACAAGATTTAGGTAGTTTTATTAATGGAACCGTTGAGTTAAATATAGCGCCTCATTATTCCTTTAGCATTGGCGATATGGTAAATGTAAATAGGGTAATAAGAAATACACAAGCAAGTAGTTCAGATTTGGTGCACTATTGGAATGTATTTGGTAGTTATACCTACAAAACTACGCGTATTACAGGTGGCTACCTAAAGCAAGTAGAGGGTGTAAACTGTACAGGTGGTGTTTGCCGTGTAGAACCTGCTTTTAGCGGTCTTAGACTTACTTTACAAACTAATTTTTAAATACAAACAAGCATGAATAACTCCAAAAAATATATAAAAATAGCGCAAATAGTAATTGCGCTTGTATTGCTTTTTTCCGCTTGCGATGAAGAGATTCCTGCCGGTTTAAATCTTACACCTGAACGAAGTGTATTTGATACCACCTATATAACGCCTGTTATTCCAAGCCCACAGCCTGCCAATGTGCTTATTGAAGATTTTACAGGGGTAAAATGCGTAAACTGCCCAAGAGCGCATGAAACAGCTAAAAAAATTATGAATGCCAACCCCAATAGGGCTTTTGTTATAGCCATTCATCCGCTCAACTACTTAGATCAATTTACAAAACCTTTTGTGGAAGGAGACGACCATATAAGCAAATACGATTTCAGGACAAAAGAAGGGGGAGATATTTTTCTATTATTGGGTGTGTCTTCCTCCATGCCCATTGGTGCTATCAATAGGGTTTTATATGCTGGAGAAACTAATGTGCTAATTGATGATGCTAAATGGAATGCTAAAACGGGTGAGCAATTGGCTAAAAATGCCATTGTAAATATTGATACTTTTGGTAAAAAGGGCATATACTACGCGGAAGCAAACAAAATAAGAATCAATGTAAAACTTACCTATACCCAAAACACCAACGATTCGCAATATGTAAGTATTGCTTTAATAGAAGATGACCTTATTGACCCCCAAAAAAACACC
>JANMIV010000404.1:0-6337 GCA_031375995.1 Bacteroidota bacterium | reverse complement strand
ACTACTATTAAGTTTCCACAGCTTATTTATTCTTTGGCTAGCCTCACTTAAATCTGAAAAACCTACCACATCCCGTGAGTTGTCAAAAGCTCCAGTTCTATTGGTTACCCAAACTTCTACACGGGTAATTACTACATCACTATTTATAATAGGTAAATTACCAACGGCATTGTCAAAAGTTTCATAAAAATATTGCGCCAAAAAGAAATGCCTGTTCATATCGTAGTTGCTCGACTGAATATCAAATTTTGTATTGGTAGCACCTCCTTGTATTTCTGTTTCTGTGCTGCGCCCTCTCTGCTGAGAAACTACAGCAGTAGCTGTTAGTCTGCCAAATTGCATGGTGGTTTTTACTCCAAACAAACTTTGACTACCTTGTATTAAACTAGAATTCAATGGCAAACCAACATTACCCAATTCTATTTTCTTTATAATATCATCCTCTTTACCCGAATAATCCAATTTCATTTGGTTCTCAAACTCAAAAGTAGCTTCGGTATCATAGTTCATATTTACCTTTACCTTATCGCCAATTGAACCCGCAACATTGAGCTGAATTTTTTGTTTAAAATCAAACTGGGAGGTGCTTTGCTGCTGAAGAGAAAAGGCGGGATTCCTTACCTCGTTGCTATTATAAGAAAATATAAGCTCTGCCGTTCCTCTTGGCCTTATATCAATTACCGAACTACCAAAAATACGGTCAAAAACCTTACTTGGAATTTGTATTGGAGGAACTATACTACTGCCTTTGGCAAAATTATTGGCTTGCGAGCGTTGTTTAAAATATTGTTTATTGCTCTTTTTGTTTTCGTTGCTTAAGCGTTCCTTAAAAGATTCACTGGCTGGCAAGCCAATATTTGTTTTACCTACTTTCGAAGTATAATTGTATTGATTCTTAGTAGGATCTAGTTCGTATTTGTTATTAATATTGGGTGGGTCATTCAAATCAAAAGGATTTGCTTTTCTGTTTGTTTCCCAAGGTTTTTTATCCTTAATAGGAAAAGGCATTTTTACAGGCTTATTGCTCGTATCTTTTTTATTGGTACTATCAGGAGGGGTTAAAACAAAATTCCTTCGCAAGCGCACAGGACGAGCACTTGTGGTTGACACCAATGCAAAAGCCATACTGCCCAAAATGGCAAAAATGCTTATATTATGTAAATGAATTTTAAAGTTTCTACTTAACAATGTAGATTTTTGAGCATAGGCGCTTCGTGGAGAATTTATATATTGTTTCTAGTTATTTATAATTGTTTTAAAGCCAGTTTTATCAATTGTTCTACTGCTAAATCTGGATTGCTTTGTCTTGTTTTTATAAGTACTTTTTCCGCATCGGCCTTGGTAAAACCCAATGAAACCAAAGCACCAAGCGCCTCTGCAATAATGGAATTACTCACACCTTGCGAAGTGTTTTGAGGTTGGTTGAGGTTAATAGAATTTACTTTGTCTTGTAAATCAACCACTAAGCGTTGAGCGGTTTTAGGGCCAATTCCTTTGATTGATTTTAACAAAGTCCAATTCCCACTTCCAATGGCATGTCTTATTTCTGCTGGTTTCAAGGACGACAATATCATGCGTGCAGTATTGGTTCCAACTCCATTTACTGAAATCAATTGCAAAAAGAGTTGTTTTTCCTCCTCCTCCGCAAAACCGTAAAGAATATGTGCATCTTCTTTTATACTTAAGTGGGTAAGCAGTTTTACCTCACTCAATGTGCTTATTTGGTCGTAAGTATGCAGCGAAATTTGAATACCATATCCTACACCATTGCAATCAATGACTACAAAAGCTGGCGTTTTTTCACTAATTTTACCTTTTATATGGGCTATCACTATTTTATTATTGCTAAAGGGGTGCTAAAATATAAAATGTTTTTAATTTTGCTCAGTTTAATAAACAATATATGTATCTAACAATCAAACACTTTGCTTGTTTAATTGCTTTTTACCTCAGTTTTCAAACCACTTTTGGTCAAAACACAACGCAAAAAGTAAAAGAATATTATAGCAATGGGAATATAAAATTGAAGGGAAAACTCAAAAACAATGACACTATTGGGTATTGGTTCTTCTATGATGAAAGGGGTTTTATAATTAAAAAAGAAAAATGGCACAAGGGAAAACTAAGTTGGGCCATTATTTACAATGAGAAACAGAAACCCAAAGAATATATTGATAAAAATGGCACCATTAAAAAACTTAAAGGTTGTGGTTGCTAAACGATAAATTCAAGTCCAATTCGCCAGACAAATAGCCTTCTATCATATATAATTTTGTAATTAGTGTTTTTATTGATTAATTGACCCCTTCAATTAACCTAAATATGAACATGATTTTAAAACGCATACTAGTAATACTAGTATTTACTTGTATTTTATTACCTACCGCTTACGGGCAGAAAAAAGCTCCCGACAATTGGTTTAACTTAGACCGCAAAGAAGATAAAGTATATGGAGTAAGCACCAATAAAACCTACCGCGAATTATTGAGGGGACGTAATTCAAAAACAGTTATTGTGGCTGTAATTGATGGAGGAACAGACGTGAAGCATGAAGATTTTAAAGGACTGGCTTGGATAAACCCAAAGGAAATTGCCAATAATGGCGTGGACGATGACCAAAATGGATATATAGACGATATAAACGGCTGGAACTATATTGGAGCAAAAGATACCAATGTAGTAAAAGACAATTTAGAGATTACGAGGATATATGCCAAATACAATAAAAAATATACCAATGTATCGAGAGCTGAATTGGTAAGTGAGGTAGATAAAACGGAATTTGACTTATTTAAAAAGGCAGAAGCGCTATATTTAAAAAGATACAATGAGGCACAACGCAATGCTGAAATTTATGGTAAAATAAAAGAGGGTATTGAAAATGTAATAGCATACTTTAAAAAAGATAATTTAACAGTAGAAGAGTTAAACACCTATCCAATAAAAACCCCTATAGACAAACTGGCGATTATTAATATGACCAATGCTGTAAAAGGTAAATTGCCTATAAAAGACTTACTGAATGAATTAGTGGGAGCTTCTGAACACTTTAATGAACAATTAGAATATAGCCTAAATCAAGAATTTAACTCTCGCACACTGGTTGGCGATAATTATGAAAACATGTCTGAAATTGGCTATGGAAACAACAATGTATTGGGCCCAAGTGGAGACCATGGTACCCATGTAGCTGGTATTATTGCTGCCAACAGAAAAAATGGAATTGGAATAATTGGTATAGCTGACAATGTTAGAATAATGGTTTTACGAGTGGTGCCTGATGGCGATGAAAGAGACAAAGACATAGCCAATGCCATCAGATATGCTACTGACAATGGAGCAAAAATTATTAATATGAGCTTTGGTAAAGCGGCTTCGCCCAATAAACACGAAGTGGACGAAGCAGTAAGATATGCAGTAAGTAAAGACGTATTGCTAATACATGCTGCTGGCAATGACCATAGCAATATTGATACCGTAGAAAACTTTCCAACTGCCAAGTACCAGTATGGCCCTGATAGAGCAGGCTCATGGATAGAAGTAGGTGCAAGCACTTGGAAAAAAAAGAAAGAAATAACGGCTAATTTTAGCAATTTTGGTAAAAAGAGTGTAGATGTTTTTGCACCTGGCTTAGATATTTATTCTACCTTACCTTACAACAAATATGGTACTTTTAGTGGCACCAGTATGGCGGCTCCTGTAGTAGCTGGTATTGCAGCCGTATTGCGCTCATATTTCCCTGATTTAACAGCCCAACAAACCAAGGCATTGATTTTAGAATCAGCTATTATCTACAAGAAGAAAGTATTTATTCCTGGTACGCAGAAAAAAACCAAACTAAAGGAACTTTGCCAAACAGGTGGAATTGCCAACTTGTACAATGCAGCCAAGTTAGCTATTGACAGGGGTTATAAATCATATAACTAAAAGAGGCTATGTAATAGTTAACTATTGCATACGACTTATTGAAAAAGGGACGGGTAGATGAAACCTCAAATTTTTGAACCGAGCAAAGAACTAGCAGCGTTTGTAAAGTGTTATTGGACACTAGAAAGCACCAAAGAAAATACCCCATTGAGAAATACCATTGTTCCTGATGGGACTATGAAATTAATTTTTCACTACGCAGATACTTACAAACACCACCCAAACAACGGAGATAGTATAACGCTACCAAAGTGCTTTTTAATTGGACAATTGACTCAACCTTATGTAGTGGAGCCTCTCGGGGTTACAGGTTCTTTTGTTGTGAGGTTTCATCCAAATGGTTTTTTACCTTTTTCAACCATACCATTAAAGGAAATGGAGAATACTGCTGTTCCTTTGGTTAAATTATTTGGAAAAGATGGAGAAGATATTGGGAACAAAATTTTAAACGCAAACACTACTTTTGAAAGAATAAACCTTATAGAAACTTTTTTATTAAAACGTTTGACCGATAAACAAACAATTGACCTTGTTATAAAATCGACTATAGATACTATTTTAAATGCAAATGGGCAATTTTCTGTGCAGGAACTTTCGCAACAAAACAATATCAATCGAAGGCAGTTAACACGTAAATTTTCCTCAGTAATTGGTTTAAGTCCCAAACAACTCTCTAAAACCATAAGGTTACAAGCCACCTTAAAAAAACTAATAGAAAAGGAGGTTACAAGCCTTACCAATTTGGCTTTTGAAAATGATTACTTTGACCAAGCTCATTTTATCAAAGATTTTAAAGAATTTACAGGTATTACACCCAAAGAGTTTTATGGTGATAGTTTAAGAATGTCTCTAATTTTTGACAACAAAGTTTAACGTTGTCCCAATTTTACAATTTTACATTTTTATACTTATGCACTTTTGCAGAGCAATTTTGCAATAAGACATAATTTAATAAAACAATGACAAATGTAAATCCTGTTGGTTGGTTTGATATATACGTATCAAACTTAGATCGCGCAAAAAAATTCTATGAAACAGTATTCAGTATTCAACTTACTGACTTACCTATTGAATGGGGCAAACAATCTCTTTTCCCTTTTGACCACAATAGTCCCAATATTTCTGGAGCATTGGTAGAAAAACCGGATATAACACCAGGTAGAAACAACACTGTGGTATATTTTGAAACCGAAGATTGTATTAAAGAAGAAGGGAAAATTGAAGAAGCAGGAGGGAAAATTGTACAACCTAAAGTATCAATTGGAGATTTTGGATTTGTATCAATATTTATTGATACAGAAGGAAATACTATTGGGCTTCATTCACGAAAGTAGTTTTCAGCTATGGCCTACAACACAAATCTAGTCAATAAGGTAAGAGAATTTCTTGCCGAAATTCCAAACATAGAAGTGGAAGAGAAAGAGATGTTTAGCGTTTTAAACTTCATGGTAAATGGAAAAACTTGCATATGTGTGAGTGGCGAAAATTTAATGCTACGTTTCAATCCTAAATTACAAGAAGAAATTTCAAAGCGAGATGGCTATGAAACAATGTTGATGAAAGGCAAAGAATACAAAGGCTATTGTTATATAAATCCAGAAGGATTTACAAAAAGACTAGATTTCGAATATTTTATAAACGTTTGCCTTGACTACAACAAAGTTTCAAGAAAATCGAAGAAAAAATAACAAACGCCTACAAACAGAAGAGGCTGCCAATATTTTGGCAGCCTCTTCTGTTTTATGCTTCTTTTAAAAATCTACTCGTTTATTTAGTAGGTGTTGGGGTGCCAATATGTTTTGCTAAAAACTTTTCCATGGCTTCGTAAAAATCAAATTGATTCTCTTCATTTCCAAATCCATGTCCTTCATTTTCTTTAACCATATACTCTACATCTACCTTTCTCTTTTTCAAGGCTTCTACTACTTGATCACTCTCTGCTTTATTCACCCTTGGGTCATTTGCTCCTTGGGCAATAAATAAAGGTGCTTTTATTTTGTCAACATGAAAAACGGGAGAAGCTTCGCGCATTAAAGCACTATCCTTGGTAGGGTTTCCAACCATTTCATACATCATATCTAAATAAGGCTTCCAGTAAGGAGGAATGGTTTTCATAAAGCTAAATAAATTAGATACACCTACATAATCAATACCGCAAGCATACAAATCTGGTGTAAAAGTTAAGCCTGCCAAAGTAGCATAACCACCATAGCTTGCGCCATAAATAGCTACTCGTTTCGCATCTGCTATTCCTTCTTTTACCAAGTATTCCATGCAACAAGATATAACAGATGGCGTGGAATACTTGGTAAAAGAAGGAATAGCAGATGCGAAACGAGTAGCTATTTATGGCGCAAGCTATGGTGGTTATGCTACTTTGGCAGGCTTAACTTTTACACCAGATTTGTAT